>CANLGS010000402.1 GCA_947490035.1 Gemmataceae bacterium | reverse complement strand
GTCTGCTGCACTTCAAAGAGGAGCAGGTCGGAGCCGATCGCGTGAACGGTGCCGGCTTCGAGGAACACGCAGTCGCCCGCGTTGGGCGTGAAACTGTGCAAGGTGCTGGGCGTGGTCTTCGATGCGAGCGCGGCGCGGAAGTCGGCCGCGCTCACGCCCTCGGCAAAGCCCGCGTAGAGGCGGCTTGTGGCGGGGTCGCGGTCGAGAACAACCCACGCCTCCGTCTTGCCGAACTTCCCCGGCCCGAGCAGCGCGGCCTGCGCGTCGTTCGGGTGGACCTGCACCGAGAGTTCCTGACGCGCGTCGAGGAACTTCAGCAACAGCGGGAACCGGCCTTGCGGTGCCTTTGCAAGACCGATGATCCGTGACAGGTCTGGCGCGAGCAGTTCGCGGAGCGTGGTCCCCGCGAGCGGGCCGTCGGCGACGCTGCTGAGGCTGCCGTCCACGTCGCTGAGCACCCACGCTTCGCCGACCGGGTCGTCGTGCGGAACGGTGCGGTTGAGGTACGCGGGCAGGCGGCGACCGCCCCACAGGTTGCTGGTGAAGATCGGGTCGAACCGCAACGGGTACAGCGGCGAGCGCGCCATGCGCGGCATCCTTCTTCGTGAGTCGAAAGTCGTAAGGTCGAAGGTCGAAAATCGTCAACCGTCTCTATCTGAGACTTTACGACTTTCGACCTTCGACTCCTGCGGAAACGTCGCGCGCAAGTCGGCCGTCGCGATTCATTACTTGAGTGCAACCGGCGGGCGAAGAAGACCGCCAAGACGCGATCAGGAATGGAGATATCGAGGTGGGCGAAGACCGCCGCCGGTGGTGAGCCGACCGGCGACTGGCTGAGAAAACGAAATAAATCGGCGCACGCCGCGAACCATCGGGTGTGCGCCGCGTCTATAGGTGTGACCAGTTCACATTTGATGTGAGATCAAGCCATGACCGCGTTGATTAAACAGCCGAACCCCCAACGACCGCAACCGCAGGCGCAGCAACGCGTGCGCGGGTTCCGGTTCGGGTTCGGGCCGTTTAATCGACCCAATCAGTTCCCGAATCAGTTCCCGAATCAGATTCGCATCCAAACCGGATGACATCATACCGAGCAGGGTTCAGCACCCGTCGGCCTGGTGTCTCCCACGAGATGCCAGGCCGACGGCGTTTTTGCACGTACAGCGGTGTAGCCGAATGGTAAGGCGGCGCTTTGTTAAAGCGTAATGTGTAGGTTCGATTCCTACCACCGCTGCTGTATGTCCGCGCGTTGATATGTTGTGACGGTTCTATTGCCGGGGATTCAGTGCTGGAACTGATGTCACCCTCTGAAGGTGAACGACGCAGGTTCGATTCCTGCCCCGGCAACTTCACGAGCGCGGAACTCGGAATGCGGAGTGCGGAACGAAAGATAGAGAATCGTAGATTTCACTCCGCACTCCGCATTCCGAGTTCCGCGCTGGATTGATTCCGGGGGATTCAGTGCTGGCACTGATGCCACCCTTTGAAGGTGGAGGGCGCTGGTTCGATTCCAGCCCCCGGAACTTGGAAAGTCGCCCCGCACGCTTCAATGGCGAAGCCGCCGGCTTTTAACCGGCAGACGCAGGGTTCGATCCCCTGGCGGGGTACTGGTTCGGTCCGTTCCCGGTGAAGCTAACTCGGTAGAAGCGCCGTGTTGAAAACGCGGAGGAGCTGGTTCGACCCCAGCCGCCGGGACTTGGAGAGCGCGGAATTCGGAGCGCGGAATTCGGAACGAAGAACAAGAAACGATTGACTGTCTTCGTGCCGCACTCCGCGCTCCGAGTTCCGCGCTCAGAAGATGCGTTCGTGAGGTCAGTGGTAGCCTGCCTGGTTCCCATCCAGGTCGCGCGGGTTCAAATCCCGCCGAACGCTCTGCCGGTTTCAGGATGTGGGCCATTGGTTGGCCGCGAGTCTTGGGAACTCGTTTAAGTCGGTTCGATTCCGGCCGTCCTGACTGCGCACCATCCGACGGTTTGCGGTGCTGGGCCTCCGAAGCCCGGTCGGCTGGTTCGACTCCAGCATGGTGCATTCGAGAGGCGGTCCCGTTGCTGTTCGAGCTTGATCCCGAAGCCGCGCTCCGCGCGGGCGCGTTCACCGACCTGTGGTACTGGAATAGTGTCGGCGGTCGTTGAGGCGAACGGAGTGCCGCTCGGCCGCGCACGTGCGCGGCCGAGCGCTTCTTCCCTTACCCCATCCGCGTCTTCAACTCGGCGTCCACCGCGTCGAGGTACTGCTCGGTCGTCAGGTACGGCGTCTTGTCGCTGATGAGGATGGCCAGGTCTTTCGTCATCTTGCCCGATTCGACCGTATCGACGCACGCCTTCTCCACCGTCTCCGCGAACTTCACCACGTCGGGCGTGTCGTCCATCTTCCCGCGATAGATCAGCCCGCGAGTCCAGGCGTAGATGCTCGCGATCGGGTTGGTCGAAGTGGGGCGGCCCTTCTGGTGTTCGCGGTAGTGGCGCGTCACGGTGCCGTGGGCGGCTTCCGCTTCCACCGTCTTGCCGTCCGGCGTCGTCAGCACGCTGGTCATCAGACCCAGCGAGCCGTAGCCCTGCGCGACGGTGTCGCTCTGTACGTCGCCGTCGTAGTTCTTGCACGCCCACAGGTAGCCGCCGGTCCACTTCATGTTCGCGGCCACCATGTCGTCGATCAGCCGGTGCTCGTAGGTGAGCTTTTTAGCCTCGAACTTCGCCGCGAACTCGGCGTCGAACACTTCCTGGAAGAGATTCTTGAACCGGCCGTCGTACACCTTCAGGATCGTGTTCTTCGTGGACAGGTACACCGGGTAGTCGCGGCCGAGGCCGTAGTTGAAGCACGCCCGCGCGAACCCCTTGATGCTGTCGTCGAGGTTGTACATCGCCATCGTGACGCCGCCGCCGGGCGCCTTGAACACCTCCTTCTCGATGGTCGGGCCGCCGTCCGACGGCGTGTACGTGAGCTTCACCGTGCCCGGTCCGGGGAACAGGATCTCGCTCGCCTTGTACTGGTCGCCGAACCCGTGGCGCGCGACCACCACCGGCTTGTCCCAGTGCGGCACCAGGCGCGGCACGTTCTTGCAGATGATCGGTTCGCGGAAGATGGTGCCGTTGAGGATGTTTCGGATGGTGCCGTTGGGCGACGGGTACATCCGCTTCAGGTTGAACTCCTTCACGCGGGCCTCGTCCGGCGTGATGGTCGCGCACTTCACCGCGACCCCGTACTTCTTGGTCGCCTCGGCGCTGTCGAACGTCACCTTGTCGTCGGTCGCGTCGCGGTGCTCCATGCCGAGGTCGAAGTACTTGAGGTCGATGTCGAGGTACGGCAGGATGAGCTTCTCGCGAATCTTCTGCCAGATGATGCGGGTCATCTCGTCGCCGTCCATCTCGACGACGGGGTTCTTCACCTTGATCTTGGCCATGAGGGCTCCGGTGCGGGGAGGGCGGGACTGACAAAAGTGATACTGTATGCGGCCCGCCGGGCGGGGACAGCGGAGGGGGAAACGAGCGACGCCGGGCCGCGGGGCCCGGCGTCCGAGGGCGGACCGGCGTGCGGTCAGTCGAGCTGGTTGACGGCGCCGTCGGTGGCACTGCCGGCCGGTCGGAAGTTGGCGACGAAGATGCTGTACGAGATGTTCCGCACGGACCCGTCGCAGAGGACGAACTGGCACCCGCCCGAGTGCGCGCTGCCGAACCGGGTGGTGTCGGCCCGCCCGCGGAGGTCCGGCCACGGCGGGTTCTGGGCCGACCGGGCCACGTCGTTGTTGATGCCGGTGTACATGCACTCGTTGTCGCCCGGGTCGCGGCCGGTGGTGTAGTGGTTCGGATCCATGTACTTCTCGCCGAGCATCAGCGTGTTGCTGGTGCCGCGGGTGATGCCGGTGATGGTCGTCGTCCGGCGGGGGACGATCGGGCCGTTGAAGTTGTTCGCGTTCATGGTGTTCGGCCCTTCCGACCCGCGCACCCAGTAGTTGTTCGAGGTGGCGTCGAGCCCGTCGGCGAAGTTGTTCGGGCCGGGGCCGGCCTCGCGCCACCCGGTGTTGCTGACGCACGCGGCGTAATCCGTCCGGCCGAACGTCGGGAGGATCACGCCCGGGTTATTTCGGTAGTCGAAGTTGTTCGGGTTGGGCAGCGGCAGGACGGCTCGGCGGGTCGGGCAGACGAAGGTCTTCACCGCCGTCTGGTTGCGAATGGTGAACCCGTTGACCCCGTCCAACTTGAACAGCGGCTCCTGCTCCATGTACGGCAGGATGCCGTACACCCAGCCGCCGGGCTGGTCCTTACCGACCCCGCGGCCCGGCTCGCCGACCCAGAACCACCCCCACCCGGCCGACGGGAAGTGCGCGTTCACGTCGTGGCAGTTGTGCATGGCGAGGCCGAACTGCTTGAGGTTATTCTGGCACTGCATCCGCGCGGCCGCCTCGCGCACCTTCTGCACGGCGGGGAGTAACAGCCCGATCAGGATCGCGATGATCGCGATCACCACCAACAACTCGATCAGCGTGAACGCCGACTTTCGGGAAGAGGGGGATGACACGAGACACCTCGGAAGAGGGTAAGGAAACGAACTCACCGCGAATTACGGCGGGTATACTCACTTGGGTTGGGCGACCAGTTTCAACTCGAGCGCGTCCCCCCGGCCGCCGGCCGACACCTCGTGGCCGAGCGAGGGCCGGGAGGCGTAATCGGCCGGAACCCCGCCGCCGCTGACCGCCACCCGGTACAAGCCCGGCGACAGGCCTTCCACGCCGTCGGACCGCACCACGGTCACCACCCCAGGGCAATTGCACTCATTTGCCGAGGAAATCGCGTAGGACGTGTTCGAGGAACGTCTCGTCCCAGCCGGCTTTCAGTCGCTTGTTTTTGATACCGATCTTGGCCGTAGCTTTCTTCAACATGGCCAACGCCATCTTGCGGACCACGGACATGTTCT
>CANLGS010000401.1 GCA_947490035.1 Gemmataceae bacterium | reverse complement strand
TGCCACCAAGACACAGACAGGAATGTCTGTGCCACCAAGACACAGACAGGAATGTCTGTGCCACCAAGACACAGACAGGAATGTCTGTGCCACCAAGACACAGACAGGAATGTCTGTGCCACGAAGAGAGAAGTTAGCGATGAGCGAATCGAAGGTCGCGCTGGTGACCGGCAGCGGGAAGCGGCGCGTCGGGGCGCACGTCGCGGAGGCGCTCGCGGCCCGCGGGTACGCCGTCGCGGTGCATTACAACACGTCGGAGCGCGAAGCACGGGAGACCGCGGCGCAGCTCGAATCGCGGTTCGGCGTGACCGCGTTCCCGGTGCAAGCCGATCTCGGCGACGAGGCCGCCGTGAAGCGGATGGTCGCCGCGACGCTCACGCAATTCGGGCACATCGACGCGCTCATCAACTGCGCCGCGATCTGGAACCGCAAGGCGCTGGAAGACGTGACCGCGGCGGACGTGCGCGAGCACTTCGACGCGAACCTGCTGGGTACATTCCTGACGTGCCAGCACGTTGGCCTGGCGATGGTGAAGCAGCCGTCGGGCGGCGCCATCGTGAACGTCGGCGACTGGGCCGACGCGCGGCCGTACAAGGACTACGCCGCGTACTTCCCCAGCAAGGCCGCGATACCGGGCTTGACGCGCGTGTTCGCGGTGGAGTTGGGCACGCGCAACCCGAACGTGCGCGTGAACGCGGTGCTCCCCGGTCCGGTGATGCTGCCGCCCGAAGTGGGCGCCGCCGAGCGCGAAGAGGTGATCGCGGGCACGCTGGTGAAGCGCGAGGGCAGCCCGGCGCACGTCGCGGCGGCGGTGTTGCACTTCCTCGACAACGACTTCATCACCGGGGCGTGCCTGCCGGTCGATGGCGGGCGCAGCGTGTTCGCGAACGAGTAGCGCCTTCAGAGACTCACCTCCGCTTCTTCCGCGCGCCCTTCACCATCTGCCAGAACCCGGCGAGCCGCGCGCGGAAGCCGCGCGCGTGCGTCAGCTTAATCAGCCCGTCGAGCAGGTCGGCGGTGGCGGGGTCGGGGTTCACCGCGTCGTCGAGGTGCCGGCGGGTCGTGCCCTTGTGGACCGTCACCACCTGCGGCGAGGTCATCGCGAGCAGCCCCTCCGGGCCTTGCGTCACGCCCCACCCGCTCGCGCCGCGCCCGCCGAACGGCGTGCCGGGGTGCGCCGTCGCCGCGAGCAAATCGTTGACGATGACGCTTCCCGAAGGGACACGCGCGGCGAACGCTTCGGCCGCGGCCACGTCCGCGCTGAACACCGACGCGGAGAGGCCGAACGGCGACTGCTTCGCGAGCGCGAGGGCGTCTTCGACCGTGTCGAACGGGATCACGGCCGCGACCGGCGCGAAACACGCTTCGCGGCAGATCGCGGTGTCAGCAGGGGTGTTGAGCAGGAGTGTGGGAGGGAGGGAAGAACCCCTCCCCAACCCCTCCCCTAAGAAGGGAGGGGCTTCGGACTCCGGCTCCCCCTCCCTTCTTAGGGGAGGGGGTTGGGGGGAGAGGTTCTTCGCGATCACACTCGCCCCCCGCGTCACCGCGTCCTGAATCAACCGCTCCGCGTGCGCGCGCTGCGAGTCCATCACCAGCCCCATCGGGCCGGCGCGGTCGAACAGCGGCTTCAGCGCCGCGACCAGCGCATCGACCTTCGTCTTCTGCACGAAGATGCGCCGCACCGCGACGCACGTTTGCCCGCGGTTGATCGTCATCCCAAACCACACGCCCTTCGCGGCCATCTCGATGTCCGCGTCCGCGAAGATGAACATCGCGTCGCAACCTGAGAGTTCGAGCGTGGACGGAATGAGCCGTTCGCCGAGTCGGGCCGCGAGCTTCCGCCCGACCACATCCGAGCCGGTGAAGACGACGTGATCGACGTCGGCTTCGGCCAACTGCGGGCCGGCTTCGCGCGTCGCGGGGAGCGTCTGAAGCAGGTTCGGCGGGAACCAGGCGTCGCGGAAGAGCGCGTGAATCACCTCGGCGGTGCGCGGCGTGTTCTCGCTCGGCTTCCACAGCACCGCGTTCCCCGCGACGAGCGCCGGCGCGATCTGCCCGACGTTCAGGTACACCGGGTAGTTCCACGTGCCGATGACGCCGACCACGCCCCACGGCCGGTAATGCACCGCGTCGCGACAGCCCGCGAGCCACACGGGGCGGTCCCACATCGACACGCGCCGCGGCGCGAGGATGCGCGCCGCGCGCTTCTCCAGAAACTTCAGCGCCGCGGTGCTGGGAAGCACCTCACTGCCGGCGATTTCGAGCGCGGGCCGCCCCACGTCGGCGTGGATCGCGGCGCCGACATCGGCCATGCGTTCGACGAGCAGCGCGCGCAGGTTGCGGACGTGGGTAAGCCGGTCGCGCACGGTGCGCTTCGCCCACGCCTCTTGCGCGACGCGCGCGGCCGCGACTTCCGCAGAGAATGGTTGTGTCATGCAGACAGGATACGTGGAACAAGGCGCGGTCGCCGGGGTCTTGTGATGACGAGAAGCCGCCCGAAGTGTTCAACCGCGGAGGTTCGCCGTGCGCCACCCGTCCGCACGCCGTTGAAATTCGGAACGGGTCGCGGTCCTTCCCTCGTGTTAATACACGGTTCACGAAGTTCGACGCCGCGACCCGGTCGGCGTTACTTCTTCAGTTCCTTGACGCGGATGTTGCGGTAGCGGACGAACTGCTTGGTGTAGTCGCCGCCGCCGTGAACCTGCAGCGCGATCCCGCCCTTGTCGCCCAGCCGCTTCTCGGTGTCCGTGTACTCCATGAACTTCACGCCCTTGATCCAGGTCGTCAGCTTCGGCGGGTTGCCCTCGATCCGCGCGCGCAGCTCGTTCCACTCGCCCGGCTTCCAGAAGTCCTTCCACTCTTCCGCCTTCACCGGCGACTTGAACCCGCCGTCCGGCTGCTTGCTCGGCACCACGATCTCCGTCACATCCTTGCCGAAGTCGAAGTTCCGCACGTGCGGCTTGCCCCCCAGACCTTCGCCGTAGATGCCCATCAGGTTGCCACCCTTGTGGTAGTCGATCATCGCCTGGTAGCACTTGCCGGTGTCCGTGCTGCGGAGGAACAGCCCGCTGTCCGGGCCGTCGTCGTTGTTCATCTCCAGCGCGATCTCGAAGTCGCCGTACTCCTTTTCGGTAATGACGATGCCGCCGTTGCCGGGCACGTCCTGGCTGCCGACGATCGCGCCCTTCTCGACCACCCACTTGCCGCCGCTCTCGTTCTTGCTGGTGCGGCTATGGCCGGTCTTCGCGGACACCTTCCAGCCCTTCAGCGTCTCGCCGTCGAATATCTTGACGAACCCGGTGTCGTCGAACTTCTCGGGCTTGGGCAACTCGGCCCGCACCGCCGCGAGCGAGGCGGTGAACGCGACGGCGGTCATCAGCACAACGAATCGCATGGCGAACTCCTGAGAGTAGCCCGCCACTCCGTGGCGGCTCTTCTCTTGTGGCACAGACATTCCTGTCTGTGTGTTTCGGGAGGGTCACGCACAGACAGGAATGTCTGTGCCACCAAGCCGGAGGCGAAGACCGCCGCGGAGCGGCGGGCTACTCTCCGCGCGTTACTTCTTCTCGATGCGGTAGAGCGCCTTCTCGGTGCGGAGCAAGAGCGCGTCGCCGTCCACGGCGCAACTGGCCTGCGTCTTCTCGCCCAGCTTGTTCTTCGCGACCTCGTCGTAGGCCGCGCCCGGCTTGAACACGGTCGTCGTGCCGGACTCGTCGAGCAGGTACACCAGCCCGTTCGCGTACAGCGGCGAAGAGGAGAACGCCCCGCCGACGCGCTCGTTCCACCGCTCGGCGCCGGTCTTCGCGTCGAGGCAACTCAGCACGCCGCCGTCCGACACCACGTACAGCGCGTCGCCGATCACCACCGGCGACGGGTTGAGCGGCACGTTCTTCTTCACCGTGAACGCGACGTGCGTGGCCGTCACGTCGCCCTTGCCGTCCGGCTTGATCGCGACCAGATTCGCCGTGTTGTACCCGGTGCAGACGTACACCAGGCCGTTCGCGAACACCGGCTTGGGCACCACCGAGTAGCCCTTGTCGTAGCCGACGCGCCAGAACTCCTTGCCGGTCTTCGGGTCCAGCGACATCACCACGCCGCTGCCGGCGGAGATCAGTTGCTCCTGGTCCTTCACCTTGATGAGCAGCGGCGTGCTGAACGAGAACGGCGACGCCCCGGTCTTGTTGTTCCGCGGGGTCTGCCACGCGACCTTACCGTTGGTCTTGTCGAGCGCGATCACCGCTTGCTTGTCGGTGCCGTCGATGCTGAAGACGAGGTGCTTGCCGGCGACGACCGGCGAGCCGCCGTTGCCGTGGGTCGGCTTGTACTTGAGTTCTTGAACGGCCCACACCTTCGCGCCGTCCTTCGCGTTGAGACACGCGGTCCCCATGTGCCCGAAGTGGGCGTACACCTTGCCGTCCTCCACGACGGCGCTCGGGCTGGCGTGGCTGTTCTTCTTGTGGATCTTCGGCGCGTCCGCGCCTTGCTTGAACACTTCTTGATCCCACTCCACGTTGCCGGTCTTGGCGTCGAGGCAGACCACGCGCAGCGAGTACTCCTCGCCCTGCGGCACGGCGGTGGTCAGGAAAATCTTCCCACCCACGACGACCGGCGACGACCAACCGACGCCCGGCAGCTCCTTGCGCCACGTCACGTTCTTCTTCGCGTCCCACTCGGTCGGCGGCTTGGCGTTCGCGTGGCCGTTCGCGTCCGGACCGCGGAACTGGTACCAGTCGGCGGCGCCGAGTGCGAACGTGAGGGTGAGTGTGAGCGAAAGGCAGAAGAGAAAGCGGTGCATGGGTGGGAACTCCGCGGAGAGGAGTTGGCGGGCTTCTTGTAGGGTGGGACAAGGCTTTGCGCCGTCCCACCATCTTCTCTTGTGGCACAGACATTCCTGTCTGTGCTTCAGAGATGCACAG
>CANLGS010000400.1 GCA_947490035.1 Gemmataceae bacterium | reverse complement strand
TGGTTCATCCCCGTTCTGGAATCAGTTCGCCGGGGGAACGGAACTTTTCGCTGGAAAAGCAGCGGAATTCACGAGCCGTGTGAACCAAAAACGGGATCGAACTCGAACCAATAATTCCATCGAAAGCCCAACTTCCGATCAGCCTAGACGCAGGATGTCTCTCCGTTCCCCAACCGCCAGTCCGACAGCATGTGGTATCACCTGCTCCCGTACATCGAGCAGAAGGCGATCTTCGACCAAGGGACGCCCGCAAACCCGTTCGTCAGCTCCGACGGTTACAAGTTCAAGACCGCGGTACTGGAGGTCGCCCCCAATATCGTCAAGGCGTTCCTGTGTCCCGCCGACGGCACCCACGGCGCGCACCTCGCCGACCCCAGCGAGAACGGCGCGCAGGGGGCCGTGACCACCCCCCAGGGGGTGCAGCTCAAGTACTCGACCGGCAGCTACGTGGGCAACGTGATGGTTTTCGACCCGAGCATCCCGCGGACGATCCTCACCGGGATGACGGACGGATCGTCCAACACCGCGGTCATCGGCCACCGACTGGAGAGGTGCGACCCCCGAACGGTCTGGGGGGTGACCTTCGACGTGTACAATTACATGTTTGCCGAGCCTCGGAACTTCTCGCCCTACCGCCCGATCGCGGTGTTCGGGATGCCGACCTACGCGGCGACCTACGGGACCGTCTCGACGAGTTGCACCGGCGCGGCGATGTCAACCCCGGGCTCGAACCCCACCCCGCGTAACTGCAACGGGGTGCGGAACCAGAACCAGGACTTCGTCTCGGGCGGGTTGCCGTTCCAGATCAAGCCGCGACCCGGACTGTGCCAGCCGTTCGTAATGGCCACCTCGCACGAGGTCATGCTCGTCGGCCTCGGCGACGCCAGCGTCCGCTCCGTGTCCTCCTCGGTCTCGGCGGCGACGTGGAAGAACGCGTGGACGCCGGCCGACGGCAACCCGCTCGGCAACGACTGGTAACACCAACTGATTTGTCTCGCCTCCGCGCCGGCGCGCGGGCGGTCGAACCCGCCATCGTAGCCGGTCGCCCCGTGTCGCTCGGCCGCCCGATTAACACTCGCACCTGAGAAGCCGATGACCACACAATGGGTCCGCTGGACGCGTATTGCCCCAGCTTTCGTTTGCGCCCTGGCGCTGGGTGCCACGGGCTGCGCGAAGGAGTTCAAGCGCGTCCCGGTGAGCGGCACCGTGACACTCGACGGGAAGCCGCTGACCGGCGGGGTTCTCCACTTCTACCCGGACACCGACAAGGGCAACGTCCACCGGGTGGACTGCCTGTGCCCGGTCCGGGGCGGGAAGTTCAACCTGTTGACGACGGCGGTGAGGGACACCGACTCCGGGACGGGTGCCCCGACGGGGTGGTACAAGGTGTACCTGTACACCGACGTACCGGGGGCGAACATCGACATCCACCCGCGGTTCACCGACCCGATGAAGACGACGGTGTCGGTCGAGGTGGTGGAGGCTCCCGCGGAGGGGGCGTACGACATCGCGTTCACCTCGAAGTGACGGCCGCGAGCGCGGAGAAGTCTTGTCGCCCTAACGACGACGCTTTCGTTTCGGGTTGACAGCCTTGTGGACGAGCGTATCTCCGCCGCGAAGGAGACACGCGTATGACACGCCGCCGGTGTTGCGCTCTGTACTGTGGTCTGCTGCTCGCGACCGGGTGTCTGCCTTACGGCTACCCGAAACTGGCTTACGTCCCCGGTTACGACCCAACAAACGTCAGGAAGGCGGCGGAGGTCCACGCCTTCCGCGTCGATGTCACGACCGACCGCGCGGACCTGTCCGAGACGGCCGAGTGGAGCATCACCGAAATCGCGCGCACGTCCGACGGGCGCTTTCCGCCACAAACCCGGTTGTCCGTCGAACGCGGGTTCAACGTCTTCGGGCCGCTGACCTACAACGTCGGGCGTTCGCACACTACCCGCGTGCGGCTGTATAGCCCCGGCCACCAACTCGTCGAACTGGACTCGTGGGATTCGAGCGACAAAGTGCTGTGGCAGATCACCGCGGACTGGAGCGCCCGCGAGAGGGCGATCGACGACTTGGTGCAACCACCGCGACAGTCCGGCACCAAGAAGCCCGCCGCGGTGTCGCCCGCGAGCGGACCGGCGTTCGCCTTCGCCGCGACCGAGTACGAGGAAATCGCCGCGAACGCCGCGACCCCGGAGGAAGCCGCCCGGCTGAAGCGCAAGGCCGAAGGCATTCGCCCCGTCACGCCGCGACCTACGCGATGATTTCCTTGATGGGCGCCGCGGGTGGGCGAGTGTAGTCCTCACGCTCCGCGTGAAGTGCATCGTCTGTGTGCAAGACGGTATACGAGGGA
Source organism: Gemmataceae bacterium (assembly GCA_947490035.1). Lineage (GTDB taxonomy): Bacteria > Planctomycetota > Planctomycetia > Gemmatales > Gemmataceae > Gemmata. The sequence continues at coordinate 2,578 of CANLGS010000400.1, read as the reverse complement.
TGTCGCGCCCTCACGCGGAGCGTGAGGACTACACTCCAGCGAGGCCTACGCGATGATCTCCTTGATGGGCGCTTGCGGCCGGGGACTTCGAACTTGCGCGAGTCCCGCCCCAACTGGTGCAGGATGTTCGCGTGAACGTCGGTGACGATCCGCGAAGATGTTTAATTCGCCGGGGCGACGTCCTGGGTTCTCGGCGGCGCGGACAACACGCCGGTCGGTTCAATTGGGACGAACCCGCAGGCTTCGTAGAGGGGTCGCAGGCTCTCTTTGCTCGTGAGCATGACGTAGGGCACGCCGCGCAGGAGCGCCTGGTTCGCGGTCTCGGTCACGAGCGCCGAGGCGATCCCCTGGCCGCGTGACTCGGCACACACCGCCACGTAGTCGATCTGCCAGTTGACCGGGGCGTTCACCAGCAGGAAGCCGTCGGCGCGGCCGGCGGGGTCGCGATGAACCGCGACGAACCGCACGCCGGCCCACACCGCGAGGAACTTCCCGCGCGTGCGGAATTGTGTGCTGACCAGTTCCCACAGTTTCTTGCAGGCGGGTTCATCGGCGACGAACTCCTGCGCCGTCAGGAAGTCGATGCTGTGCGCGACCGCGCGAAGGGCGGTCGGCTTGCAGAAGTAGTGCAGTTCGGGTTCGGCCATCTTCGACCACCAGAAGGTACGTTTTGTGGCACAGGCTTCCAGCCTGTTGCTTTTAGAAACACAGGCTGGAAGCCTGTGCCACAAGAAAAGCACTCACGCGTTCCCGGCGCGCGGGCTGAACTCGTCGAACGGGAAGCTTACCGGTGCGTCCTTCGCCTTCAACAGCTTGTACGCCTTCATCTTCTTGTACAGCGTGACTCGGCTCACGCCGAGCATCTGCGCGGCCCGCGTCCGGCTCTGGTTCGACTTCTCCAGCGCGCGGAGAATGTTCGCGCGCTCGGTCGCCTCGCGCGTCTGCTTCAGCGTGCCGTCGAAGCCGCCGGGCATCGGCAGCGTGGCCGCGGGAAGGTCGGCGCGGTTTAACACTTGCGGCGACAGGTGGTGCAACTTCAACTCGTTCCCGGCGCTCGTCAGCACCGCCCGCTGAACGACGTTCTCCAACTGGCGGATGTTGCCCGGCCACGGGAACGCTTCCAGCACGCGAAGCGCCTCCGGGCACACGCCGAACAGCCGCTTGCCGTACTTCGTGCCGTACGTCGCCACCATCCCGCGCACCAGCGGCCCGATGTCCTCCGGGCGGTGGCGCAGCGCCGGCAGCTTGAAGCTGATGACGTGCAGCCGGTAGTACAGGTCGCGGCGGAACGTGCCGCGCTCGACCGCGTCGGCGAGGTTCCAGTTCGTCGCGGCCACGATGCGCGCCTTGCACACCTGCGTCTCGTTGCTCCCCACCGGCTCGAACTCGCCCGTCTCGATCACGCGCAGCAGGTTCGCCTGGTGTTCCAGGCCGAGCGTGTCGATCTCGTCGAGCAGGATCGTGCCCTCGCCGGCCGCGGCGAACTTGCCGACCTTCACCGCGTCGGCGCTGGTGAACGCGCCCTTCGCGTGGCCGAAGAACTCGCTGGCGATCAGGTTACCCGACAGCGTGCCGCACGACACCACCAGGAACCGGTTCGCACGCCGCACCGAGCAGTCGTGAACCAGCTTCGCGAGGAACGTCTTGCCGGTGCCGGTCTCGCCTTCGATCAACACGGTCACGTCGTGCGCGGCGGCGATGCACAGTTGCTCGACCATCGCGGTCAGCGACGGCGTGTGGTTGATGAGCCGGCGGCGGATCGTTTCACTGACACTTTCGGTCGCGGGGTCGGCGAACGGGGTGCCCGGCGCGAGAGCGCGGTGCGCCCACGCGGTCAGCTCGCGCGGGTGGTGCGGCCACACGAACCGGTCGCCGATGTACGGGTTGAGCGAATCGAGTTTGCCGCTGGCGCGCACGGCGTCGGTTTCGAGCACCGACAGACCCGCGGGGAGGTGCTGCACCTTCGTCTCGCGCACCACCGCTTCGACGAGGTGCGCGTCGGCGGGGTCGGAGGCGACGAGCAGCAGGTCGCCGTCGGTTTCGGGCGTGAGCAACTGCGGCACGTCCTCGTACCGGACGACGGGTGCGTTCAACTGGATGGCGCGTTGCAGGTGCGACTGCACGACCGCGGCGAGGCGCTGGTCCTGGGCGACGATGACGAGCCGACGAGAAGGAACCATGTGACGCGAAGCTCCGACGAACGCTCGCGGACGGCAGCGTACCTGCCCGCGTGGTCGCTACAACCGATGTTCCCCGCGCAATCAGTGTCTTCGATTGTTGCGGAAAGGTTTCGGTCGCGCTTCCACACTAAAGCAAAGTTTACAAACTGGGTTGAGGCAACCGGTGAGGCAGAAGATGCCGGAAAAACCGGTTGATCTGGTCCGGTGGTTGCGGCGTGACCAGAATGTCGAGACGTGAGTGGGACGATTTCGCGCCCCTGCGCGAACTGGAGAGTAGCCCGCCACTCCGTGGAGGCTCTTCTCTTGTGGCACAGACATTCCTGTCTGTGTGCTTCGAGGGGACAACCGCACAGACAGGAATGTCTGTGCCACCAAGACCAGGACAGAAGAACCGCCAC
>CANLGS010000399.1 GCA_947490035.1 Gemmataceae bacterium | reverse complement strand
CGAGGACGGCGCCGGGGAACCGGCCGACCACCGGCGTCGCGTAGGCGTTTATGATCGCGTCGTTGTCCGACATGACACCCGCGTCGTCGGCGTAGGCGTCCGCGAACAGCGACACCTGCGTGCCGGCGGGGACGACGACCACGGACCGCTCGCCGGTCAGCGACAGGTTCTTCTCGGCCATCAGTTGCCGGCGGCCCTTCAGGTCGTCGTAGGTCGAGCCTTGCGGCGGCGCGTGGTGGAGGTACGCCGGCTCTTCCTGCACGCGGTAGAGGCGCTTGAGCGTCGGCGCCGGGATGAGCCGGATGCGGTGCGGCCGGGTGGCGAAGTCGTCCGCCTTCACGACGAACTCCACGTCCTCCTTCAGCCCGCCGATGTCGCCGGTGAACTCGTTGTTCTGCTTGGCCGTGAGAGTGCCGCCGCCGCGGAACTTCGACCCGTAGTATTGGAACGACACCTCGATCGGTTCATCGACCTTCACCATCTCGCCGTTCTCGTTGAGCTTGTCCACCGGGTGCGACAGTTCGAGCTTGCGGAGCGTGCGCCCCATGCTCGGCTGGTCGGCCTTCGCGTTCAGCGCCTTGAACACCTCTTCGAGTTCGGCCTGCTTGTCGCCCAGCGCCGCGGACGGGTGGGACGTGCCCGCGCCCTCGGCGGCGAGCAGTCGGCGTTCGACCGCGTCCACGGTCCACTCGGACGCACGATTCGACATGCTGCCGGCCGGTTCGTCCGGCGCGCGGAGCACCTGGAAGTCGAACTCCGGCACGCCGCGGCCGACGAGCTTCTCGCTCACGTCCGACCAGAGCATCGGGCGCCAGCCCTCGGGCACGGCGCGGTCGGCGATCACCCACTTGTACGCGCGTGCGGCGATCGGCACGGTGGCGACGTCGCGGCTGACCGTCGCCTCGGTCGCCGGGAAGCCGATCAGTTCGACGTGCGCCCGGCGCGGCCACGGGGTGTTCATCAGCGCGACGTTGCGCTCGAGGAAGATGCCGGTGACGTGTGCGAACTTCCACGCGAACCGGATCGGGCTGACCGACTTGGTCGCGACCGCGTGACTGGCGAACGACGCCGCGACGGTGGCGAACACCAGCCCGGCCGCGAGGAAGCCCATCATCCACAGCCGCTTCCAGTTGAACACCTCGGACACCGGCACCTTCGCGACCCGCTCGCGGGCTTCGGCGATGGTCGCGCGGATCATGTCCTTCGAGTACCCGAACTTCCCCATCGCCTCCACGTCGGCCATCTCGACGGCGGTGATGAGCCGGTCGCCGAGCAGCTTCGGGAACTTCCGCTCCAGGACCAGCGCGAGCGCCGGGTACGAGAACTCCTTCGTCACGCGGCGCAGGATGCGGAACACCAGGATGCCCGCGAACAACCCCAGCGCGGTGAGCAGCGCGAGGACGCGAACCGCCTTCACGCCGTCGAGCGCCCAGTCCCAGCCGCTCACCTTGAACAGCCCGAAGTCGAAGATCAGCCCGAGCGTGAACCACATGGCGACGAAGAGGCACGCGGAGAGCACGCCCTCGATGACGACGTAGCGGCGGATGGTGCCGCGGAGCCGGTCGAGCGGGTGGTACACCTGCGGGTCGCGCGCGCGGTCCGGGTTCGCGGGCCGGCGGGTTCGTTCGGCGGTTGACATATCGGCACCCGTATCGCAGATCGTGTTGTTGTCTGAATCTTGGCGAGCGGGGGGCGTCAGCCCCCTGTTAAATCCCAAAGCACCAAACCGCTTGAAGGTTTAACAGGGGGCTGACGCCCCCCGCTCGCCTTCGGGCGTGCTCACGCGAGCCGCATCAGCTTCCGGGCCAGCCACTCCGCGGACAGGAGTGCGACCACGAACAGGAGGACGACGCTGACCGCCGCGCTCCCGCCGCTGAACTCGAACACCGCGACGTACACCATCGCCGCACCGCTGGCGGCCGCGGTCGCGAGCGAGATGCCCACGCCGACCGGCCAGACGGCCCGGAAGACGACGAGGGCGAGCGCGAAGAGGCCGCTCGACACCACCCACAACGCCGGATCGGCCAGGCCGACAAGGACGAGGAGGAGGGTGGACAACAGACCGAAAACGTTGACCGCCACCCAGAGTATCGCGATCGTTATGCTCAGCCAGGTCGGCAGGACGTGACGGAGAGCGGCCCAGATGCCGCAGCCCACCGCGAGGGCGAGCGCGGATGACAGCATCATGAAGAGGAAGAAGAGCGCGCGGTCTTTGGTGACGACGAAGGTGACCCCGCGGTCCCACAGGTCGTTCACCGGGCCGCGGTTCTGCGTGCTCCGCTTCTCGGTCTTCATGCACTCGGGGATCAGCTTCAGCGCCTCGTTGTCGCCCGCCTTGAACGCGAGCCGCTGCACGCCCGACTCCTTCGGCAGTTTGGTCGCCAACTCGACCCGCGTCCGGTCCGTCAGTCGGGCCTGGAAGTCCCGGTCGAACTCGCTCGCCATGCGGAACATCGCGGGGTGGTCGGGCTTCTTGTTGTCCATCTCCGGGTCGGCGGCGCGAATCTTGAACTCGCCCGTGAGCTTCTCCGCCGAGTCCGGCACGTCGATCACGACGCGGTAGAGCGACTCGCCGGCGGCGTACACCTTCGGGTCGAGCAACACCTCGCCGGCGTAGTAGCCGTCGAACACGGTGTTGGGGGTGGTCTTCGCCCGCAGGTCGAACGGCCCGAACGACCGCTTTTCGCCGCCGACCAGTTCCTGGGTGATCGTGAACTTCGGCGCGGGCGCGGCCGCGTCGTACGCCTTCGCGCTCTCGTTGAGGATGCGGGCCTGCACGCGGAGCGGCGCGCCGGACACGGCTTCCTTCCCGACCAGCACGCGGCCGCGCGGAGCCTTGATGTTCCGCTTGCCGGCCATGTACTTGATCATCTTGACCCAGACGCGCTCGAAGTACTCGCGCCCGGTGCCCTCGCCCGGCTCGAACGCGCGCATCTTGTGGAACTCGCCGGACGCGATGAAGCACGTGCGCCACGCCGACGACGGGTTGTTCGTGACGAGGTACGGCAGCCGCACGGTTTCGCCCGCGTCGCCCACGTCGGCGAACTCCGCGAGCACCGCGCTGCCGGGCTTCACGCCGTTCTCCTGAAGACCCTTCTCGACCGCCTGCTGCCCCGTGAGCAGCGGGTAGCAGGAGAAGAACCCGCGGGGCGGGAACAGTTCCACCTTGTCGTCCGGATCCTTCACGTACTTGTCGCGGTCGGTGAAGAACTGCTCCCACCCGGCGACCGGGTCGTCCTTCACCTTGTCGTCGAGTTTGAGCAGGTCGGAGCCGAGGATCGCCTTCGAGTTCAGGTAGAGGCGCCGCGGGTTCTTCGGGATCGGCTTGATGCGCTGGGCGATGATGTCGGCCGGGCCGACCGGCAGCACGCCGAGCAGCGGGTCGAGCCGGCTGTTCATCTCGACGCGGGCGAGCTGGAACGTGTTGACCGGTCCGGCGACGTAGATGAGGCCGCCGCCGCCCTCCTTGATCCAGCGCGCGAGGTCTTCGGCCTGCTGGAGCGACAGCTCGCTCCAGTCCGGGTCGAACGCGATCAGCACGTCGTACTCGTTCAGGTTGTACGGCGCCTCGGGATCGTCCTTGACGGGCAGCTTGAGGTCGAACTTGGTCGGGAACCGCGGGATGATGAGTTCGTCCTTCTCACCGGTCAATTTACCGCCCAGCCCGGCGTCGTTCTGGACGAACGTGGTGAGCGTGGCGCGCTTGTCCGCCACCTCGCGGACCAGCAGCGTGCGGAGGAACGTGAACTCGCGCGTCGGCGCGCCGGCCATGAGCAGGATGCGCAGTTTCTGCTGCACCACGTTGACCTCGCGCACGGGACTCTCGTGGAACGGATTCTTCTCGTCCGGCGGCTCCAGCGCGTCGCGCTTGACGCGAGCGCGGACCGACCACTTGCCGTCGCGGAACACGCGTTTCTCGATCGCCGCGTCCTTCGACATGGTGGTCAGTTTGTCGCGCACGGCCTCCTTGACGGTGGCCGGGTCGAGGATGAACTCGGTCTGGCCGTGCGGCGGGTCGCCCGGCGCGAACACTAGCTTCTGCGTGAGTTGGTGGTCCGGCTCCACCGTCTTCGTGTCCTTCGGCTTGGACTTGTCGCCGTCGTTGGGTGCCCACAGGTCGAGGACCACCTCGACCTCCTTGTTCGGGAGGTTCGCGCCATCGACGCCGATGATGATCTTCCACGGCTCGTCGATCGGCGCGCTGTCGGGCGTTTGCACGTCGGTGATGGTGATCTCGACGCGCTCGCGGTTCTCGCCGACGGTGACGGTGAACACCGGGATCTTCTCGCGCGTCGCCCGCTCGCGCAGTTCCGTGTAGCTCGACTCCGAGCCGAGGTTGCTGCGCCCGTCCGACAGCACGACGATGCCCTGCACCATGTTGGCCGACTCGCGGTTGATGGCGGCCGTGATCGAGTCCGGCACGTTGGTGCCGAGCGTGATCGTGCGGGCCACGTCGATGCGCTTGTCGAGCTTCTCCAGGTTCTTCCGCAAGATGTCCGTGTCGGCGTCCGATTCGAGGCCCGCGAACTTCTTCAGCTCGCTGTCGGTCTTGCGCGCGAACCACCCGGCCGCCCAGTCCGCGGTGCCGGGGCCGTCGCCCCACGCCGTCGTGCTGCGCACCTGCTCCTTGCCGGCGTCGGACAGGCCGCGCAGCACGAACGGCTTGAAATCGTACTTGCGGAACGACTCCCACTCCGCCCGCGACCACGCCGACTCGCCCTGCCCGATCACGGTCGGGCTTTCGTCCAGACGCGTACCGAAGGCGTACACCGCGACCGGGTTCTTCTCCAGCAGGTTCTTGAGGAACGCGACCTTCTCATCTGTCAGGAAGTCGATGAGGACATCCATCCGCGTCTTCGCCTTCTTGTTTCCGGTCTTGTCGCCGTCGTCGGACACGTCCGTCACGCTCGGGCTGATGTCGAGCAGGAT
>CANLGS010000398.1 GCA_947490035.1 Gemmataceae bacterium | reverse complement strand
GCATCACCTTGAGCACATCACGCTCACGCTGACTCATCGCGACACGATTCCGGTCTTGTACCTCGATCATCGGGTGTCCTCCTCGGCCTGAGTGAGGAGGACACTTCTATCGAGTTAACACCGGACATTTCTAATGGGGTTCAACAGCACTGCCGAGGGCTGATAACAACGAATCACTTCCCCAGCGTGTTGCCGAGAGCGACGAAGAGGCGGAACTGCGCCACATCAAACGCGACCGTCGCGCGCAGCAACTCCTGGCGCGATTCGAGCAACTGGCGGAAACTGTCGAGCAGTTCGAGCGGGCGGCCCGGTGCTTGCTTGATCCGGTCCGACTCGAGTTTGAACCCCTCTTCCGACGCGGCCAGCGCCAACTCCGCGGTCTTGATCTGCGTCGCGGTGGCCCGCGCGCCCGCGACCGCTTCGGCTACCTCCCGCCGCACCTGATTCGTTGCGATGTCGTAGCCGGCGACCGCCATTCCCACGCCCGCGTCGGCGGTGCGCACCCGCGCGCGGTTCCCGAAGCCGAGGTTCTGCACGGTCCACACGGCGGTGGCGTCGAACTCCGACCGGCCGCGCAGTTCGCCGAAGCCCGCGTCCGTGCGGTTGCCGCCGAACCCGCCGTAGCTGTAGCCCACCGACACCGTCGGCAGCCACGGGCGCACCCGCTCCTGCCGGCCGCGGGTCTGGGCCTCCGCGACCGCCGCGGCGCGGGCGGCCACTTCCGGCCGCGCCGCGAGAGCGCCCGCGATCAGCCCTTCCAGGTCCGCGTCTTCGGCCACGAGCCGGATCGGTTCCACGCCCCCGCCCGGCGTGCGCAGCCGCACCGACGGGTCGAGACTGAGCAACTGACAAAGCCGCGCCGACGCGACCGCGACTTCCTCTTCGGCGCGGCGAAGGTCGCGCTGGAGCAGGTCGAGGTTCGCGGCGGCGCGGTGCGCGTCGGCCTGCCGCCCCTGACCGGCCTTCGCGTAAGCGGCGGTCAGCCGCACGATCTCGATCAGGTCGGCTTCGCCCCGCCGGAGGATGTCGAGCCGGGACTCCGCGCCGACGAGTTCCAGATAAGCGGCGGCGACCGCGAGCAGCACCGCGTTCTGGACCGCGTGCGACTCGGCGCGGCGAGCGGTGACGCGCTGCCGCGCCGCGAGCGGTTCATACGCCGCGTCGCCGAGCGGCGCGAACAGGCGCACGCCGGGCACGGGCGCCGTACCACCACCGATCACACCCGCACCCGCGCCGAGGTAGGCGCTCTGGAAGTCCACGGTGCGCACGAACCCCGGCGCGGCCAGCAGCGCGCCGCGGTGAAGCCGGTAGTTGGCGCCGACGTTCACGCTTGGCAGAAGCAGCGCCCGCGCCGCGAGTTGGTCCGCAAGCGCTTCCTGCACCACTTCCCGCGCAAGGTTGATGGTCGGGTTGTCCACGCCCGCGAGCCGCAGCGCGACACCAAGATCGACCGTCTCTTCGGACGGCGAAGGCGCGGCCGGTTCGGAGTGCGCGGCCTGTGCGACGAGCGTACCGGGCAGCGCGGCGGAGTGAACCTGGCGCGCCGCTGAAGCGCGAACGGACGCGCGCACCGACACGCTTTCGGCGCGGCCGATGCGCGGATGCCCGACGACCGCGGGCGGGTCGCGCGGCTCGGCGGGCGTGTGGCACCCGGCCGCGAGCGCGACCAGCGCCGCCGCCAGTACCGGATGCAGGCGGGACGCCCGCACCACAACAAATGCGCTCACGGCTTCACCGGCAGTATGGGCAGCACGCGCGGCACCGGGAAGTAGCGCGGGCCGGGCGGAACTTCGATCACCGGGCGCGGCACCAAGTCGGCCGGCACCGGGCGCGAGAGCGCGTCCGCGGGCGGGCGGCCCACCGCCACCCACAGTTGCACCTGCGCGCGGTTGTAGTCGATGATCGCGTCCAGGTAATCGAACCGCGACCGACCCAACAACCGCAGGCTGTCGATCACTTCGAGCGGCAGACCGGCACCGGCCTTGATGCGCGCGAAGTCCTCGTCGAAGGCGTCGGAGCTGGACCGCACCGCCTTCTCCGCCGCGTCGATCTGAAGGAACCGCGCCGCGACCCGCGCGTGCGATTCCGCCACCTGCGCCCGCACGAGGTTGAGCGTCTCCAGTTCGCGCAACCGCGTCTGCTTCACGCGACTGTCGGCGGCGCGCACCAGCGCGACGTTGCCGACGCCCAGGTTGCGGAACGTGAAGAACACGGCCGCGTCGAAGTCGGTGCGCCCGTCGAGGCTGCTGAACCGCGGGCCGGTCACTGTCTGACCGTTGGCCTGAACGACCCCCGGCGGCGTGCTGACGAGATCGCTGCCGCCGCCGAACCCGCCGGCGCTGAACCCGAGGATCACGTTCGGCGAGAACGGCAGCACCTTCGCGAGCGACAACTGGTACAGCATCTCGCGCGTCTCGGAGCGGCGCGCCGCGAGTTCCGGGCGCTGCAACAGCGCGACCGCGAGCAGGTCCGCGAGCGGCACCGGGTCGGGCACCAGCGCCGCCGGCACAACCCACCCGTCGAGCGGCTTGAGCCGCGTGGTCGGGTCGAGGCTCAGAAGCTGGCACAGCCGTGCGGACGCGGTGAGCGTGTCGGCTTCGGACTGCGTGAGTTCGGCGTCGCGCCGGCGGAGTTCGACGGCGGCGCGGTCGGCGTCGGCCTTCCGCCCCTGCCCGGCCTTCGCGTAGGCGTCGGTGAGGCGCGCGAGTTCGGCCGCCTCGTTGCGATTCTTCGCCGCGATCGCGCGCCGACCGTCGGCCCGCAAGAGGTCGAGGTACGCGAGGTAGACACGAAGCAGCACGTCGTTGCGGACCGCGTCCGCGACGGCCGCGGTGGTGGTCACGCGCTGCCGCGCGGCCAGCAGACCGTACCAGCCGACGCCGACGTTCAGGTTGTAGTTCAGACCGGGGATGTTCACCGTGCCCGCCCCGACGGCGCTCGCACCCAGGCCGACGTAGAGGGAGTCGCGGTCCACCTTCAGAATGCTGCCGCTCGACTGCTGGAGTACGCCGCGGTGGGCGTCGTAGTTCGTGCCGAAGTTGAGGTTCGGGAGTGCTTGCGCGGCGGCGAGTTGGCGGAGCGCGGTCGCTTCGGTGACGCGCTGCCGGGCGAGGAGCAGTTCCGGGTTCTCGGCGCCCGCGAGCCGCAGCGCGCTACCGAGATCAATCGGGTACTCGCCCGGCTGAAGGATGGTCCCCGGCGGCGGGGCGAGCGCCGGGCGCGGCGCCGGCACCTTGTCGTTCGGCGCGCCGTTTTTGGGTTGCGGCGGTTGGGCGGCGCCCGTCGCCGCGAGAGCGGTCAGGAGAACGCCGACCGCGACACGGACCCACGCGCGGCGCATGACCACCTCCACGACGAACCGGAAGCGTGAGCGACGGATAACGCCCCGGAGTTCATCGACCGCGGCGGGCGCGAAGATAAACCGATTCGAGCGCCTGAGCGGGATACGCATCTCACGGGACGAGGAGTGCCGCGGTTGGTTGGTTTTAGCCGTCTCCTTGAGTGCTGAAAACCACACTTGCTCCGGAGCGGCACACGCAGTACACCGCCAGGCGATGGCGCCGGGCGTACCGGCCGGCGCTTACCCAACCACCCCGAAGCCGCCATGATCCGCACGTTCGCAGGTGGGGTTCTCGCCGTCGCCGCGGTGGGGCTGGCACTCGTCCCGGCCGCCGGGTGCCGGGCCAACCGCGTGGAGCCGTCGCCCGCCTCCGCCGGGATCAACACCCGCGACCTGATCGACACCGACTCCCAGGCCGACGCCGATGAACTCACGCCCGCGGCACAGTTCGCCGCGGCCGCCGAGCAACTCCGCAAGGACCGACAGAAGAAGCTCGAAGAGCAGTCCAAGAAGGAAGGCGGGGCGGCGGTCCTCCGGCCGAAGCGGAACGTCCTGTGTCTGTCCGGCGGCGGCTCGTTCGGCGCGTACTCCGCCGGCGTGCTGGTCGGCTGGTCGGAGCGCGGCGTCCGGCCGGAGTTCGACGTGGTGACCGGCATCAGCACCGGCGCGCTCATCGCCCCGTTCGCGTTCCTCGGCCCGAAGTACGACGCCCAACTGAAGCGGTTCTACACCGAGTTGGAGAGCAAAGACCTGTACAAGGTGCGCCCGCTCCGCGCGCTGTTCAGCGAGGCGTTCGCGGACACCGCGCCGATGGCCGCGCAGATCGACCGCATCCTCACGCCCGCGATGATGGCCGACCTCGCCGACGCGCACCGACGCGGCCGGCGGCTGTACGTCGGCACGACCGAGGAGGAGGGGAAGCAGTTCGTCGTCTGGGACTTGGGCGCGATGGCCGCGCGGAACGGACCCGGCGACCGCGAGCTGATAATGAAGGTGCTGCTCGGCTCGGCGGCCCCGGCCGGGTTCTTCCCCGCGGCCAAGATCGAGGTGAACGTCAACGGCGTGCGGTACGTCGAACGCCACGTGGACGGCGGCGTGTCGCAGGCGGTGTTCTTCCGCCCGCCGTACATCTCCCCGGACGACCGCTCGGACGTGGCGGCCCGCGACCTGGCCGGGACGAAGGTGTACGTGATCGTCGCCGGGAAGCTGTACGCCGACCCGGAGGTGATCCGCCCGTGGTCGCTGGCGCAGGCCGGCAAGAGCGTGTCCACGCTGATCTACGCCCAGACCCGCGGCGACCTCCAGCGGCTGTACACGGTGTGCCTGCTGACGGGGATGGACTACTATGTCTCGGCCATCCCGCAGGGGTTCCCGGCGCCGGTGTCGAGCGCGGAGTTCAAGCCGGCCGTGATGGGCGGGTTGTTCGACGAGGGGCGGCGGGTGATCGCGTCGCCGGACGCGTGGCGCACGCTACTGATTTGCGTGACTTGAGGTTTGCTATAACATCATGGCTCAGAATAACATGGAGAGGAAGCCATGGTGTTACCGCCCCCTCAGAAGGCCAAGGGCACATCTCAGAATCCCTTCTCCCTTGGGGTACTCAGCCGTCTTCCGT
>CANLGS010000397.1 GCA_947490035.1 Gemmataceae bacterium | reverse complement strand
TCGGGCCGTTGATGAGTTGCAGCGCCTGCGCGAGGTTGCCGTCGCTCTCGCGCTCGCACTCGCACGCCAGTTCGCGGGCAGGCTGGCCGAACGCCTTCAAGAACGGGTGGTTCACCTCGCCGTCGGGCAGTTGGATGGCGCGCGTGCCGGCCGGCAGCCCGGCGAACTTCTCCGGCATCGCGGTGAAGTCGCAGATCGCGTCGAGGAGTTGCTCGGCCGTCAGCAGTTTCGTGACCGCGTGCGAGAAGTACTTGCCGTCGTCGCGGTTCGAGTCGTTCGGCTGCGCCGACAACTGGTACGTCCGCGACTTCATGATCGTCTTCACCAGCAACTTCATGTCGAACTTGTTCTTCGCGAAGTCCTTCGCGAGTGCGTCGAGCAACTCGTCGTTGCACGACGGGTTGGAGTCGCGGAAGTCGTCCACCGGATCGACGATGCCCTTGCCCATCAGGTGGAACCACACGCGGTTCGCGACCGACTTGCTGAAGAACGCGTTCTCCGCCGAGGTGAGCCACACGGCCAACACCGCGCGGCGGTCTTCGCCCGGCTTCACGTCGGCATCACCGGTACCGATGTAGCGCGGCTTCATCTGCTTGCCGGTCCGCAGTTGGTTCACTTCGCCGTCGCGCGTGGTGTAGATCACTTCCGCCGTGGCCGCGGCGGGGCCGGCCGGCTTGGTGCCGATGACCGGTTCCGGCTTGGTCTTCACGCGTGCGAACCACGCGGCCATGCCGTAGTAGTCGTCCTGGCTCCACCGCTCGAACGGGTGGTTGTGGCACTTCGCGCACTGCATCCGAACGCCGAGGAACAACTGCGCGGTGGTCTCCGCGAGCGCGGTCGGGTCTTTCGCGATGCGGTAGTAGTTCGCGGGCGGGTTCGTGTAGGAGTTGCCGCTGGCGGTAATGATCTCCTGCACGATCTTGTCCATCGGCTCGTTCTTCAGGAACTTGTTGCGGAGCCACGCCTGCATCCCGTAACTGCCCTTCACCTGAATCGTCTTGCGACTGCTCCGCAGCACGTCGGCCCACTTCAGCGACCAGAAGTCCGCGAACTCCGTCGTGTCAACGAGCGCGTCGATGAGCTTGTCTCGCTTCTTCGCGTCCTTGTCCGCGAGGAAGGCTTTCGCCTCGTCGGTGGTCGGCATCCGGCCGATGCAGTCGAGGTACGCGCGGCGCACGAACTCGTAATCTTCGCTCAGGTCGGACGGGGCGATGCTCATCTGCTTGAGCTTGGCGAACGTGTGCTTATCGACGAAGTTCGTTTCCGGCGGGGTGGGCCACACGAACCCGTCGCGCGGTTCGAGGTAGGTGATGCGCACCGCGACGAGTTCTTCGAGGTAGCGGCACAGGATCGCGACTTCGCCGCTCCGTTTGAACTCGACAAGGCCGGTCGGGGACACGTCCGCGATGGACGGGTCGCTGCTGCTGAACACCGTGAGCCGCGTCGTGTCGCGCGTGGTGTCGCCGAACGTGGCGAGCACCGCGAGTTGCTGCCACTTGCTCGGCGCCTTCAGGAGGCGCGCCGGCGGCGTGACTTCGATCTTCTTCAGCGGCGGGAGCGTCGCGGCGTCGTCCTTGAGTCCTTCGGCGAGCCACGCAAGCGTCATTTCGCCGGGAACGCTGGTCGCGCCGAACCGCTGCCCGCCTTCGTGCGGCACGCGGCCGACGGACTTGAGGAACATCAGGCTCGCTTCCGGGTCGTGCTTATCGGTGCGCCGGCCGAACTGTTCGCGCGTGAGTTGCAGGAAGTCCGCGGCCGGGTCGAACCCGCGGAGCGAGAGCTTGAAGCCGTTCTTGCCGCTGGGCGTGCCGTGGCACGCGCCCGCGTTGCACCCGCCGACGTTCATCGCGGCGATCACGTCGCGTCGGAAGCTGACCGGGGTCGGCGTGTCCATCCCTTCGACCTTCACGGCAACGCGGACCTCTTTCCCGTTCGCGTTGATGGTGACGGTCGCGGTGCCGTTCTTCTTGGGGCGGAGGTACGCGCCCTCTTGCACTTCAACGACGCCAGCCGGTTCCGCCTTCACTTCGACGACGCTCGTCAGGTCGCGCAGCGTGCCGTCCGCGTACTTGCCGCTGACGACGAGTTGCCGCGCGTCGCGCACGCCGTTAAGGGTGACGGTCTGCGGGAACGCCTCGACCGTGGCCGGCTGTCCGATAACGGCCTTGCGCTCGGCGGCGTCCACCGGTGCGGCCGCGTTTGCGGGCGCAGCCGCGACGAGTGCAAGGACGAATCCGAAGGCCCGCGCGCAGGCGCTGAGGCGTGTTCGTGTGGCGGCGGGTTGCATGGAGTGCTCCTCGCGAGGGGGGATGCGAGCCGGACCGTCGGTGCCCGGTGGTGGGGTGAGGCTAAACGCGGATCGCGTGTGGTTAGCTTGAACAGCATTAGCATAAACTGCCCGCCGCCGCCGGGCGAGAGGAAAACGGAGAAGACCGCGGCACCAAGCGGAAGGGAGTTGGTAACCTCGCGGAAAGACGCGAGTGACAACACAACAACCTGATGCGACGATACAAGCGCCTTGCGGAACTTCACACCAGCGGTTGACTCATGAATCCCGACTCCTCTTGGCTCGCCCGAATGTCGAGGCTTCGCGTGGACCGCGCTCGCGGGCACCCGGCACCGCACAAACCTCTTCTCCTTCTGACGATCCTCAGCCGGATGGACGACGGCGTTTCGCTTCCTCCCGTCTTGCCCCTGACGCCCGAGTTGGCGTTCCAATTTCTCACGCTCGGGACCGTCGTCGCTCAACGACAAACTCAGCGGTTGGACATCCGACTGCCGTTTCACCACCTTCAGTCCGACGGTGTGTGGACCGCGCTGGGTCGAGACGGTCTCCCTTCAACTGAATTCCGGCGAACTGTGGCCGTCTGTGTTGATCCGGACTTTGCGACGTTCGTTTCTAACGAGCGCAACCGCACGAACGCGATGCGCGTGCTGATCCGGGATTACTTCTTGCCTTTGGAGCAAATCGCGCTTCGCGAATTGTTGAATCTGCCCGCCGATGAAACCGACCCGATGACCCCGGACGGCTCGCACTTGGTCATCGAAGAGGCGACCCAACAAGGGCGGGAAGCAAGATTCCGGTTGCGGGTTGTCGCGGCTTACAACTACACGTGTGCTCTCACCAGTTACCGGCTGAACACCATCACGGGGGCAACCGTCGTGGACGCGGCCCACATCCACCAGTTCGCCGACTCGCGAAACAACGATCTCCAAAACGGGTTGGCGCTGTCGAAAACTGCGCACTGGTCGTTCGACCAGGGGCTGTGGTCTCTCACCGACGATTACCGCGTTCTCGTTGCTCGTGACCATTTCGCCGAGAGTGGTCCAAGCGAATTCTTACTGGGCGGTTACGCTGATCGGTTACTGACCATTCCCACGAACCCGACGGCGGCCCCCAATCCCGATTACATTCGTTGGCACCGAGAGAAAGTGTTTGAGGGCACGTGAGGTAACTTCCGGTGTTCCGCGTCCCTCGCAATACAATGGACTCGTTCGCCTTGGGAGTGTTTGCACGGCTGGTGCCGGCCCAGGTCTTCAAAACCTGTGGGGGGTGTGAACAACGCCCCCAGTCGGTTCGATTCCGATACACTCCCGCTCACGCCAGCAGTTCCTTCAGCGGCCCCTTCTGGTCCTTCGGGTCCATGTTCGGGTCGGCCACGCCGAAGGTCGCGCGCGGCGCGCCCGCCGCGTCCAGCAGTGCCAGGTACAAGTTCGCCATCGTGCGGTTGCCGGGGTTGCCGTGGAGCGGGTACTGAAGGTACCGGCCGTCGGTCTTCAGCTTGCCCCCCAGGTTGCCGACGATCGCCAGCGGCCACTCCTTGCAGTCGGAATGGTGCTCGAACCCGTTGTCGCTCATGAACACGATCACGGTGTTGTCGAGCATCGTGCCCTTCCCTTCCGGCACCGCCTGGAGCTTCTTCGCCAGCCCGGCGATCTGCTCCGCGTGGTAGCGGCGGACGATCGCGGCCAACTCGCCCGACGACCGGCCGTCGTCCTTCCCGCCGTGGTGGATCGGGTGGCTGTTGATGCTGATGCCCAGGCTCTTGTAACTCATTCCCCAGCTCCCGCCGACGCCGGACGAGATGGTGAGCACGTCGGTCAGCCCGGACGTGAGGGCCGCGGCGCCACGTCGAATTGCGCCGCCAGGCGCTCCATCGGACACGCCGCGGTGTACCGCTGTCCACCACCGGGGCGTGCTTGCGCAGCGTGTCCTTCACCGCGTCGAGCCGGGCGCGGCGGTCCAACATCGCTTGGTAACCCTGCGTCTGAACGTCCAGCCGCTTGCGCTCCTCGCCGACCACCTTGCCGTCGAGCTTCTTCAGGTCGCGCGCCAGAAAGTCGATCAGGTTGTCGCGCGCCTCGAGGGCTTGCCGCGCGTCGCCCTGGGCCACGGTCGCGAACAACTGGTCGTGCGCCAGTTTGGGACTGCACACGGACGGCACCGGCTGGTCGCGCGCCGCCGCCGCCGAGCGCCCGTACGCGATGGGGAGATCACCGGTGACGACGCCCAGGCCCAGGTGCGGGAAGATGGTGTCGCGGGTCTTCGCCAGCGCCAGGTCGATGGTCTCGGCGAACGCGCCGACCTTCGACGAGTACGCGCCCAGCGCGCCGTGCATGGTGAAGTGCCCGCCGCTGGCGATCTTGCCCGACAGCCCCTGCACGATCGTCACGCGGTCCTTGAGGAAGTTCAGCGGCTCCAGCGTGAACGGCAGTTTCACGTCGGCGAGCGGCACGTCGATCAGGCGTGCGGCGGTCTTCCCGCTGCGTTCCACGCCCTCCGGCTGGAGCAGGTTCGCGGACATGCCGTTGCTGACGGTGACGAACACGAACCGCTTCGGCGTGGCCGCGGCGCCCGCCACCGGCGCGGCTTGCAGCGGCTGCGCGAACGGGGTCAGCAGCAACCCGCCGGCGCCCGCGGACACGCGGCGCAGGAACTCGCGACGGTTGGAGACGGACAAC
>CANLGS010000396.1 GCA_947490035.1 Gemmataceae bacterium | reverse complement strand
AGCGGCACCTACTCCGAACCGACACGCGCTTCGGCCGCCGCGCCGCCGGCGCGCAGTTCCGCGGACGGCACCTTCACGTCCCACACCAGACCGACCGCGCGCAGCAGTCGGATGAACGTGTAGCACATATCGAACTCGTACCACGCGAACCCGTGCCGCGCCGAGTACGGCGCGCGGTGGTGGTTGTTGTGCCACCCGTCGCCCATCGCGAGGTAGCCCAGCACCAGGTTGTTCCGGCTGCCCTCGCCGGTCGCGAACCGCTGCCGCCCGAACAGGTGGCCGATCGAGTTCACCGCGAATGTCACCTGGAACGTCAGCACGACGCTCAGGCAGAACCCGTAGATCAGCCCGTTCCACCCCAGCACCGCGAAGTACGCCGCCGCCAGCAGAAAGCCGGGGATCATCCACAAGCGGTTCAGCCACACCAGTTCGGGATACTTCGTCAGGTCGTGAACGATACGCGTGTCCGGACTCAGCATGTCGTGCGCGAACAGCCAGCCGCAGTGCCCGTACAGGAAGCCGTCTACGACCGGCGAGTGCGGGTCGGCGTCCGTGTCCGAGTGCTTGTGGTGCAACCGGTGGTGGATGACCCACCACAGCGGCCCCTGCTGGAACGCGGTGCAGCCGGCGACGGCGAGCAGGAACTGGAACCACCGCGAGGTCTTGAACGAGTGGTGCGAGAAGTAGCGGTGGAACCCGGCCGTGACGCCCAACCCGGTGATGCGCGTGCCGACGAAGACCGCGACGAACGACCACACGGTGAACTCGACGAACGGGATCGCCCCGAGCGCGAGGTGAACGGCGATCAGCGGGCTGAGCGAGAGCGCGACGCGAAGAGCGCGGTACGCGCGGTACCAGCGCGGGCGCACGGTCGGGCCGGGAACCGGCACGGTGAGAGCGGTCGTCATATCGGATGGCCGGGGTAAAGAGGCGCCCGGCCGTCCGGGTTGCGCGGGCCGCAAGGCGCGACCCGCGATCAACTTCGCTTGGAGGAATGTACCGGCTAACGGCTCGTAAATCGACCACATCTGTACGCCACCGCGCATTTAGTAATCTGCGGTATTTGGGCCGCTTCGCGTCGTTCGTGGCGACCCGCTTCAGCGGGTCTCTTTCCTCTTGTGGCACAGACATTCCTGTCTGTGCGGATTTGACACGCAGAGCAGCACAGACAGGAATGTCTGTGCCACAAAGCCAAATCCCGACCCGCTTCAGCGGGTCGCCACGAACGACGCGGTCAGTCACTCCACGGTCACGCTCTTCGCGAGGTTGCGCGGCTTGTCCACGTCGCACCCGCACAGCACGGCGATCTCGTAGGCGAGCAGTTGCAGCGGAATTGCGGTCACGATCGGTTGCAGGTACTCTGACACGTCGGGGATCGGGATCACGTCGTCGGCCACGGCCGAAACCTCGCGGTCGCCCTCGCTCGCGACCGCGATGACCGGGCCGCCGCGGGCCTTGATCTCCTGCATGTTCGACATCACCTTGTCGAACACGTTGCCGCGCGGCACCAGGAACACGCTCGGCGTGTTCTCGTCAACGAGCGCGATCGGGCCGTGCTTCATCTCCGCGGCCGGGTAGCCCTCCGCGTGAATGTAGCTGATCTCCTTCAACTTCAGCGCGCCTTCGAGCGCGACCGGGTAGAGGTACTGGCGGCCCAGGTACAGGACGTTCTTCGCGTCCGCGTATTTGGCCGCGACTTCCTTCACGCGGTCGTGGCACTCCAGCGCCTTGCGCACCATCTCCGGGAGCGCGTGCAGGTCGTCGATGATCTTCTGCCCCTGCGTGCTGGAGAGGTGCCGCGTGCGGCCCAAGTACAGCGCGAGCATCGTCAGCACGCACACCTGCGACGTGAACGCTTTGGTGCTGGCGACGCCGATCTCCGGCCCGGCGTGCAGGTAGACGCCGCCGTCGGCTTCGCGCGCGATGCTGCTCGCGACCGCGTTGCAGATGGCGAGCGTGGTATGGCCCATGCGCTTGCTCTCGCGAAGCGCCGCCAGCGTGTCGGCCGTCTCGCCGCTTTGCGTGAGCGCGAGGACGACCGTGCTGCGATCCATCGGCGGGTTGCGGTAGCGGAATTCGCTCGCATACTCCACCTCCACCGGCACGCGTGCCAACTCCTCGAAGAGATACTCGCCGACCATCGCGGCGTGGTAGCTGGTGCCGCACGCGGTCATGATGACGCGGTCGATCTGGCGGAGCTGCTGCGCGCCGAGGTTCAGACCGCCGAAGTGCGCGGTCGCGCTGTCGGATTCGAGCCGGCCGCGCATCGCGTTCGCGAGCGTTTCGGGCTGCTCGTAAATCTCCTTGAGCATGTAGTGCGGGAAATCGCCGCGCTCGGCGTCGCCTTCGCCCAAGAAGGCGGCGATGTCGCTGACCGACACGGACACCGGCGACAGGTCTTGGTCGCGCACCTCCCAGTCGGTTTCGGTCAGCGCGCAAAGCTGCCGGTCGGTGAGGTACACGACCTTGTCCGCGTAGCCGGCGAGCGCGTTCGCGTCGCTCGCGAGGTAAGTGCCGTCTTCGCCCACACCGACAACAAGGGGACTGCCCAATCGCGCGCCGACGATCAATCCCGGCTCGGCCTTCGCCATCACCGCGACGCCGTAGGTGCCCTTCACCAGCGCGAGCGCCTGTCGCACGGCCGCGGTGAGGTCCCCCTGGTAGTAGTGGCTGATGAGGTGCGCGAGAACTTCGGTGTCGGTGTCCGAGCGGAACAAGACGCCGGCGCTCTGAAGTTGCTGCTTGAGCGCGGCGAAGTTCTCGATCACGCCGTTGTGAACGAGTGCGATGTCGTTGGCCGCGTTCATGTGCGGGTGCGAGTTGCGGTCGGTGGCGCCGCCGTGCGTGGCCCAGCGCGTGTGGCTGATGCCGTGGCAGCCGGGCGCCGGATGGACCGCCAGGTGTTTGGCGAGTTCGGCCAGCCGCCCGGCCTTCTTGCGCAGGTGCAGTTCGTTGCCCGTGCCCGTGACCATCCCGGCGCTGTCGTACCCGCGGTACTCCAACCGCCGCAACCCTTCGAGCAAGATGGGGGAGGCTTCACGCCGCCCGGTGAACCCGACGATGCCACACATAGAGGACTCCCTTCCGCTGGGCGGACGAGAAGTGTAGTGGTTGTGATGTGGAGGAGGGAAGACCAACCACCCCATCTGAACCGGGGGCGTTGCCCCTACGCTTGAAGCGCGTGTGGAGATCGACGCAAGTTGACCCAAGAGAACGGATTGTGGAGTTCGCAAAGGCAGTGCATCTTCTCGCGATTCGCCGTTTCGGGTGTCAGTGACAACCCATTGTCACTGTGACAGCGCGTTGTCACTGACTGGATTTGCGAGCGAATCCGCAGTTTCTATACGCCAGTCTACGATCTGCTTACGACGACCAAACGTGTTCGATTCGCCGGGGCAACGGCCCGGGTTCGGGGTTGGGTTCGCGACGACCCTCACGCGATGATCTTCTTAATCACTTCCCCGTGGTCGATGTCGAGGCGCTTGCGGCCGGGGATTTCGAGCTTGCGCGAGTCCAGCCCCAATTGGTGCAGGATGGTCGCGTGAACGTCGGTGACGTAGTGCCGGTCTTCGGTCGCGTGGAAGCCGATCTCGTCGGTCGCGCCGTGGACGATCCCGCCCTTCAGCCCGCCGCCGGCCATCCACACGCTGAAGCCGTAGATGTGGTGGTCGCGGCCGTCGCTGCCCTGCGTGCCCGGCGTGCGGCCGAACTCCGTGCAGAACACTACGATCGTGTCCTTCAACAAGCCCGTCCGCTTCAGGTCTTTCAACAGGCCACCGATCGGCTGATCGACCGCGAGGCAGTTTTTCGAGTGGTTGGCCTTCAGTCCGCCGTGCGCGTCCCACACGCCGGCGCCGCCGGCCCCGTGCTGAATCTGGATGAAGCGCACGCCGCGTTCCACCAGCCGGCGCGACGCGAGCAACTGCTGCCCGAACGCCTTCGTTTCGGCGCGGTCCATGCCGTACAGCTTCTTCGTCTCTTCCGTCTCCTTCGAGAAGTCGAGCAACTCCGGTAGCGACTTCTGCATCTTGAACGCGAGTTCGTAACTCTTGATGCGCGCGTCGAGCGCGGTGTCGCCGGGGTAGTCGTTAGCGCGGAGTTTGTTCAGCTTGCCGGATAGTTCGAAGCCTAACTTCTGTTCACCGGGGGTAACCGGCACTTCCGGCTTACCGTAGTCGAGCGGGTTCGCGGGATCGACGCGGATCGGCACCGCGTCGTGCGCCGGGCCGAGGTAGTGGCCGTCCTTGATGTTCCAGTACTCGCGGTTGCCCATGCTGACGAACTGCGGCAGGTTGTCGTTGAGCGTGCCGAGACCGTAATTCACCCACGCGCCGAGGGTCGGGTACTCGCCGTCGAGCATGTGCCGGCCGGTGTGGAACTGCGTCTGCGCGCCGTGGTTGTCGTCGGTCGTCCACATCGAGCGGATGAGGGCGATGTCGTCGATGCACGACCCGGTGTGCGGCAGCCAGTCGCTGACCTCGATGCCGGACTTGCCGTACTTCTTGAACCCGACTTGCAGCGGGTAAAGCTTGTTCCGCTGCTGGCCGTTGGCGTCGTTGACGACGGTGACGCGTGCGAGCGCGAGCTTCTCCGGGTCTTGCGCGTCCGGGACCGGCCCTTCCTTGATGGTCTTCCCCGCGAACTTCGTGAGTGCCGGTTTGGGGTCGAACGTCTCCATGTGCGAGACGCCGCCGTTCATGAACAGCCAGATGACCGACTTGGCTTTGGGCGCGTGATGCGGCTTGCCGTCCGGCGGCGCCCACTTGCTCTCGGCGGCGTAGCCGTCGCGTTGGAGCATGGCCGCGAGCGCCAGACCGGAGAAGCCGAAGAAGTTCCGACGGTCCATACGGCACCAAATGAGAAGGCAGATTAGCCACAAAAAAGCACAAAGGGCACAAAGGAAAACCAGAACAGAACGAGGTAGAAGACATCAAGCAAAGGCGTCATTCAGGATGTACTTCTTGATGT
>CANLGS010000395.1 GCA_947490035.1 Gemmataceae bacterium | reverse complement strand
CGTTCGGGCCGACGACTTCCACCGTCCCGCCCTTCACGGCGGGGTCGGGCACTTCGAGCCGCGCGACCTCCTTGCCGCTGTTGTCGCGAATCACGATGACCACAACCGCCGCGAGCAGCACGGCCGCCACCGCCGCGAGTAGCACTCGCGTCCACTTCCGGCGTGGTGGCGGTTCCGGTTCAGTAACCAGTTCCCACTTCGGAGGCGACTCGGGTTTTGGTCGGGCGACCGGCGGGGCGTTCAGCCGCGCTTCGAGCGCTCCGAGTTCCGCCAGCGCCGCGCCCGCGTCGGCCGGGCGGTCGTTTCGCTTCGGGGACATGAGCCGCGAGACGAACGCTCGCAGTTCCGCCGGCATTCCCTTCAAGGCCGGCGGGGGCGGTTCGTGGCCCACCGCGACGAGCGTGTTGAAATCCGTGTTCCGCCGGAACGGGGACTTGCCGAACACCATCCGGTACAGCACCACGCCGGCGCTGAACAGGTCGGTCCGGGCGTCGAGGTGTTCGCCGCGGGCCTGTTCGGGACTCATGTACTCGGGCGTGCCGCTGATGCTGTTGGTCTGCGACAGGCCGTCGCTCCCGTTCGTCTCGCGCGTCAGCCCGAAGTCGAGAATCTTCACGCGCCCGGTGTCGCGCTCGACCATCGCGTTGGCGGGCTTGATGTCGCGGTGAATCAGCCCCTTCTTGTGCGCGGCGGCCAGCCCGGTGAGCAGGCCGCGGGCCACCCACAGCACCTCCTCCGCCGTGACCGCCGCGGGGCGCGCCCGGAGCCACGCCTCGAGCGTCACCCCGTCGATGAACTCCATCGCCAGGAAGGGCGCGCCGCCTTCTTCGCCGACCTGATGAATGGTGGCGACGTGGTCCGACTTGATGGACGCTTGCGCGCGGGCTTCGCGCTCGAACCGGGCCTTGTCGGTCGGGTTCGCGGCGAACTGCGGGAGCATCACCTTGAGCGCGACGTGCCGCCTCAGGTGCGGGTCTTCGGCCTCGTACACCACGCCCATGCCGCCGCGCCCGAGTTCGCGCATGATGCGGAACGGCCCCAGCCGCGCGGGCGCGGTACGCGGGTCCGCCGCCCAGGTGTCCGTCGCTCCGGCTTGCTTCGCCGCGGCCGGGGGCAAACCCGTCGGCTGCGCGACATTCGTCGGTCCCGTCCGCGCACCGGCTCGGGACGCGGCGACGTTCCGCACGACTTGCTCGACCGCCTTCGTGAGCGCGTCGTGCGCGTCGTGCGCGGCGAGACCGGCCAGCGCGCGGGGCGCGTCGGGGCTGCTTTCGACCCACGCGGCCACCTGCTCCGCCTCGGCCGGCGGGAGGGTGCCGAGCAGGAACCGTTGAAGGTTGTAAACCGACGGTCGGGGTGGTGCGGCCATGTTACCGGCTCCGGTGGGTTCACAAGGACAACGACGCGAGCCGCGTTCGACTTTCGCGAATCGGAACGAAATTGTTCAGCCGAAGCACTCGCCGAGTTCTTCCCGGAGCCGGGTGAGGACGCGGTGGCGGGCGAGGTAGACCACGTTCGCGCTGACGTTCAGTTCCGCGGCAACGGTCGCGGCCGGTCGGTCTTCGAGCATCACGCCCGCGAACGCGGCCCACGTCCCCGCGGTGAAGTCCGGGCGGATCAGTTCGAGCGCGCGGTGGACGAGCAGCGTCCGGTAGTCGGTCTCGCTCACGTCGGAACTGCCGTCGCTCACGTCCGAGAGGCCGACCGCGCCGGGCAGCGGCCGGGTCGCGCGGCGCTTGCGGAAGTCCGCGCACTCGTTCCGGGCGACCGCGAACAGCCACCCGCGGAACGTCTCGCCCGGCTTGCGCTGGTACGTCGGCAGCACGCGCATGACCTTGAGGAGAACGTCCTGCGCGAGGTCGGCGGCGTCCGCGTCGCGCAGCCCCAACCCCTTCGCCCACGTCAGGAGGAGGGGCGTGTACAACAGGGCGAACCGGGTCCACGCCTTGGTTTGACCCGGCTGCCGCAAGCGGTCGGGCAGCGCGACGGATGTTGTTTGCATGAGTGCGTGTCAGATCACCCGGACCGGGCGCGTTTGGACAGTCGCGCGGAGGCTGTATCACTTCGCGCCGATCTTCTCCCGCGCGGCGGTGACGGCGGACCGCCACGGCTTCTCCCCGCCGTCGAGTTGCGCGCCGAGCCACTCGCGCGCCGGCGCCGCGTCGGGGCCGTACCCGCCGAGCAACTGACAGCCGATCACCACCCCGGCCTCGCGCCGCTTCTTGTCGGCCTGAACCAACAGCCGGCGACCCTTGACCGCCACCGTTAGCTCCTTCAGTTCGTCGTCGTTGGGTCCGTAGTCGCCCGTTTCGATGTCCGCGACGGCCTGGTTCAAATCGCGCATCACGTCCGCGAGCCGGGCGTGGTCGTCGGCCCAATCGCGGCACACGTCCAACAGCGCCTGCACGCGCTCGGCCGGCGTGAGCGCGGCGCCGCCGGCCAGACCGAGCCGCTTGTGAACGTCGGCTTCGACAGCGGCGCGCTCCAACCCCGGCACCTCCTGACCGGCCGCGACCTTCGCGGCGTGCGCGTTCAGCACCGCGGCGAACGCCTCGCGGATGCGGGCGCGGTCGCGCACGGCGCCGAGTTTGAACCCGGCGTCCGGGAAAGCGGCGAACGCCGCGGGCGCGCGGCCGGACAGTTCCACCGCGGCGACGAACTCGCCCGGTCCGCCGAACGCCGGCACGGTCGCCAGCAGGCGTGCCGCGCTCGTGGGCCGGTCCGCTTCGACCGCCAGCACGCCGACCGCTTCCGCGACGGTCATGCCGCGCGTGCCGGCGATGGCCGCGAGTTGCCGCTCCGCGGGCGCGGCGAGCGGCTTGCCGCGTGCCGCTTCCACCTTCTCGACGAACGCCTTCAGCGGTGCGGCTTCCGCCGCGAGCGCGGCCCGGATGCGGTCGGCCGCGGCGCTCACCTTCGTGGTGTTCGCGTCCACTGCCGCGTTCACGGCCACCTTCAGTTCGGCTCGCGTGTCGGCGATGGCCGCGTCGACGGTAGTCACGCCCGGCTTGCGCGCCGGCGGCTTCCACCAGATGAGTTGATCCGGCGAAAGGGCCGCGACCGACTGCGCCGGTGGCGTGGTCTGACTGGCCGGCACGAACAACGCGACCTGCGGCGTGGTGATCTCGCCGCGCCCGAGTACGATCGCGCGCAGGTCGGCCAGAACTGCGGCCGCGTGAACCGGATCGACCCCGCCTTCGAGCAACAGCGCCGCGTCGTCGGCGCGGCCGAAGAGGTACAGTTGCGCGGACACTTCAGCGCGAAGCTTGCGCGCGAGCGGCACGCCGTGAACCTTCTCGACGCCCGCAATCGCGAGTTCGATGGCGTCGAGTTTGTCAGCGCGCTGGTTCCCTAACAGGTCTTCCACACGGGCGAGGCTGCCCCAAACGAGGAACGCCTGACTGACCGCGTCCGGGCGCTGACCCGGCGGAACGTCGGACATCAGGTTGGCCGTGACGCGGTACGACGCGTTCTGCCTGAGTTCCGCCTGCATCCGCGTGTACGGCGTGATGAGCCGGAGCGCGGCGCGCAGGTCCGGCAGCGCGTGAACAACCGCGGCGGGCAAGTATCGCGGCGAGTCGATCGCGCCGAGTTTCGCGTCCGCGCTCGCGAACTGTGCGTCCCGAATCAGTAGCAGAATCTCCGCGAGCAGCAGCCGTTCCGCGGCGGATTCGGCCGCTTCGAGTTGCATCGCGACGATGGGATCGAGGCCCACGCCGGGGCCGACCGCGACCCAGTCGGCGCGCAGCCGGCGCAGGTCCGCGAGCGACGCGGCTTGCTGCTGGCGGAGCAGGTCGTGGGCGATCTCGTTCAGCAGCGCGGCCCGCTGCGCGCGGCTGAGGCTCGCGGCGCTCTGCCGGCGGAGCAGGTCGGCGGCTTCGCTCGCGTTCCGCCGGCGGGCTTCCTCCACCTGCCTGCTGAAGTCGGGCAACGGGAGGATCAGCGGCGGCCGGTAGATCGGACCCGGCGGCCGGTACGGTGTCGTGGTCGGCGGGCGCACCGGCACGGGCACCGGGCGCGGCGGCGGTGGGGGCGGCGGCCGAAACACCGGCGGCGGCGCCCACCCCGGCGAAGCGAGGAGCAACACCCCGACGAGCGCGGCGGGCGCGAGCAACGAACGGCGCATGGCGTCTCTCCTCAGTGTGGCCCGCCGCTCCGCGGCGGTCGTCTCTTAGCTGGAATCTCTCGAAGACCGCTGCGGAGCGGCGGACCACACTCGCAACCACGTTCACGGTTTGGTTCGCGGCGGCGGTGCGCGTTCGGGCGGCTTCGCGCTCTTTGCCGCCAGCGTGTCGAGGTACTTGTAGGTTCCCCGCAAGTCGGTGATCGACTTCTGCTCGGCTTCGCCAAGCACCGTCGCGGACCAATCGACGCTGTGCGTGCGTGCCACGCCGAACGCGAGGTCGTAACGGGACGCGTCGAGATGGGCCGCGGCTTCCGACTTCGCGTCGTCGTGCGCGACCTTGAACAACCGGCCGCGCGCCTTCGCGAACCGGTTGTCTTCGGCGTCGAGCGACTTCAGCGCGAGTACGTCCCAGTTCGTCTGCTTCCAGAACTCGCGCTTCGGCGGCGCTTCACCGGCCTTCGGCGTGAACTTGTTCGCCACGATGGACTCGACCGACGAATCGACCCACTCGACTTCGGCGCGGAGGAGCGCGTCGCGCGTGTTCGGCAGCGCGTCCGCGAGCGCGCGCCGGCCGGGCGCGGTCGCGTCGAATCCGGCCCAGTCGCCTGGTTTCAGCGCCAGCAGTGCGTGCGTCTTCGTGTGAATCGCGTTGGACAGCCACTGCCGCCGGGCCGCGTCGAGCCGGTCGGCGCTCGCGGGGTGGGTTCGGGCCAATCCCATAAGCATCAAGTTAAGCCGAAGTCCAAGCGGGATACGTCGTTAAGCAATTCGACTGTTCCTGGCTTCGCGCGTTTGTTCCGCCGGCATGTTTTCTCGACGACTCTCCGTAACTCGTCGAGTACGTCTTCCAGTTCGTTCAGTT
>CANLGS010000394.1 GCA_947490035.1 Gemmataceae bacterium | reverse complement strand
CATTAGAGGGTGCGGCTCAGGGCACCCCCATCCTTCCACTCCCCGGCGGCGCGACACACCCGAACCCCGGCCTCTTGGCCGGGGTTCGTGGCATTTGCGGGCATACGCTGTGGTATCATTGCGGCGGGCGGATTGTGTTCGGAAGCGGAGGAGCGTCGTGGAACTGTCAGTACTCGTTCAACGAACCGTAAGCGACCGGTTCCGCGCGTGGTGCGAATCGCCGATCATGGCCGAAGCCGAGGGCGCGACCCGCGACGAGGCGCTCGAAAACCTTCGCGCCGAACTCGGCGCGAAAACGCGCGGGGTCGAGGTCGTCCGGCTGTCCGTTCCGACGGACGAAAGCGACGACCCGCCCGGAACATGCGGCGACGAGCAGTCGAATGACCCAGTCGCGGTCGCTGCGTGGGTCGCCGAGTTCAACGCGATTCCGCCGCTCCAAATGACGGCTGAAGAGGAAGCGGCGTGGCAGTCGGACCGCCGCGCCCGGGCGGTGGCCGACGCGCGTTCGATCGACCGGCTTGCGGCGGAGTTGAACGAGGCGGGCCGATGAGCCGTTACCTGCTCGACACTAACGCCGTTGCCGGCTGCGTGTTCCGCCGTCGTGGGGTCTTCGACCGCGTTCAGACCGCCCGGCTCGCCGGTCACCGGATCGGTACTGGCATTCCCGTCCTCGCGGGAGTGTTCGCCGGGATCGAGTACAGCGCGACCCGCGACGCGAATCTGGTTGTGGTGAACCGGAACGTCGGGCTGTTTCGGCTGTGGCCGTTCACGCCCGATGCGGCGCGCGAGTACGGTCGCTTGTACGCGACCCTCCGCCAGCGCGGCCGGACGATTCAGACGGTCGATCTGATGATCGCCGCAATCGCCCTCACGCTCGGCGGTTGCACGGTCGTCACGTCGGATTCAGACCTGTCGGGAATTCCGCGCCTCAAAGTCGAGAACTGGGCGACGAGTTAACGGCGCTCGTGGCCCGAACGGTTTAGCCCGACCCGCCTCTCGCGCTTCGTCTCATCGGACACCCTGTTTACCTTCTCACGCCCCCGCCTTGTCTGGTACCATTCCCTTACGCGAGTGCGCGGGCGCACCCGGTCCGCGCCGACACGACAACAACCACAACCCCCGAGGCCCGACCGCCGTGGGACAAAAGATCGAACAAGACCTCCAGCGGTTCCGCAAACTGGTTCGCGGAAAGGTGAAGAGCAACCTTTCCAAGTACATCAGTCGCGGCGAGATGATCGGCAAGAAGGGGAAGGACTACGTGTCCATCCCGCTGCCGTCGATCAACCTGCCGCAGTTCCGCTACGGGAAGAAGAACTCCGGCGGCGTGGGCGTCGGACCCGGCCAGCCCGGTCAGCCGCTCACGGCCCCGCAGGGAGAAGGCGACGACCCGCAGGCCGGCGACTCGCCCGGCGGCCACATCCTCGAAGTCGATCTGACGATGGAGGAACTCGCCGACATCCTCGGCGAGGAACTGGCGCTGCCGCGCATCGAGCCGCGCGGCAAGAAGAACGTCGTCACCGAAAAGGACAAGTACACCAGCATCCGGAGCGTCGGCCCGGAGTCGCTACGGCACTTCAAGCGGACGTTCAAGCGCGCCCTTCAGCGGCAGATTTCGGCCGGCACGTACAACCCGCTGGAGCCGTCCATCATCCCGGTGCGCGAGGACAAGCGGTACCGGGCGTGGAAGGAGGTGCCCCGGCCGGACGCGGTCGCGTGCGTCATCTACATGATGGACGTGTCCGGCAGCATGACCGACGAGCAGAAGGAGATCGTCCGCATCGAGTCGTTCTGGATCGATACGTGGATCAAGAAGCACTATAAGGGCGTGGACACGGTTTACATCATCCACGACGCGGTCGCGCAGGAGGTGGACGAGAACACCTTCTACCACACCCGCGAGAGCGGCGGCACCAAGATCAGTTCGGCCTACGAACTGTGCAACAAGATCATCGACTCGCGCTACCAGCCGTCGCAGTGGAACGTGTACGCGTTCCACTTCTCCGACGGCGACAACTGGGGCGACGACGTGCCCAAGTGTACCGAGTTGCTGGCGAACACGATGCTGCCGAAGCTGAACCTGTTCGGCTACGGTCAGGTGGAATCGCCTTACGGCAGCGGCGAGTTCTTCGACCACGTCCACGAGCTGGTGGACGACCACCCGAACGTGGTGACCAGCCGCATCCCGGACCGCGAGGCGATTCTGGGCAGCATCAAGGAGTTCCTCAAGACCGGGCGGTAACCCAAGCGAGGGCGGAGCGATGTTCAAGAGCGTGGAGTACGTCGGGTTCGAGAACCAGCCGGAATTGCGGGCGAAGGCCGAGCGTGCGCAGTCGCTGCTGGGCGAAGTCATTCGCTCCTGGCGGGACGAGGTGACTGTGTGGTGGAAGCCGACACCGGCAGGTTCTTCGGATTCGCTGGAACTCTCTCTCTCGTTCTCTCGAACGCTTCTGGCCTGGCCATAGGACGGGTCCGCGAGTGGACATTCGAGCCGGGTGAGGAGGGGGAACTCCGATCCGATCTCAGAGGCGTGTGGCTGAAACTCCTGTCGTTGTTGGGCGCCCAACAAATGGGGCGGTTGGAAGAAATGCTCCGCGAACCGGTGGAGGCGTGACCGTGGCTATACTTCGCGCGGCCAGAGGTAAGACGACTCGTTCTTGACGAGCCGGAAGCGTAAGCGACGGATAACGCTGTCCGTCGCTTACGCTTCCGGCTCGTCAAGAACGTCTCAATCGTGGCCGCGAGAAGTATAAATCAACTCCCGAACTCATCCGCGAACTAACCACCGATGTCCGCGTTCAGGAAGAATGGCTGGAAAGTCTTCAGGACGAGATGAATCAGAGGAAGACGGCAGATGAGAGACTGCGGGAGGAAAACATCCAACTCCGGCGTGAACTGGCCGAAGCGCGGCAGGAAATCGCCCTTGTGAAGCAATCGCTTCAGGAACACATCAAGAAGACCGACCTCGCGGACAGTCGCCGCTGGGGTCTGATCGTCCTCGTGCTCGGGGGCATTTTTCCCCTGGTGACCGGGCTGATCGTCACGCTGGTTCGGAAATGATCCGCCCAGTCCGTGTATGATGGGGTAACCGCCGAAGGAGTCAGCCGATGAACCTGGGCTTCTACAACACCAACCTGCCGCCGCACCTCCGCGTCCTGCGGGACGAGATCGAGGGGTACGCGCGCGGCTTCGGTCTCGACTTCTACGAGACCATCTTCGAGGTCGTGGACGCCGACGACCTGAACGAGATCGCGGCCTACGGCGGGTTCCCGACCCGCTACCCGCACTGGTCCTTCGGCATGCAGTACGAGGAGCTGAAGAAGGGGTACGAGTACGGGTTGTCGAAGATCTACGAAATGGTCATCAACAACGACCCGTGCTACGCCTACCTGATGCGGTGCAACCACACCGTCGATCAGAAGCTGGTGATGGCCCACGTGTACGGGCACTGCGACTTCTTCAAGAACAACGCGTACTTCGGGCACACGACGCGGAAGATGATGGACGAGATCGCGAACCACGCGGCCCGCATCCGGCACTACGTCGAGCGGTTCGGCGAGGACGAGGTCGAGACGTTCATGGACCGGTGCATGTCCATCGACGACCTGATCGACATCCACTCGGTCGCCATCAAGCGCCGCGACGACCACCCGAAGTACGACTTCAGCCCGCAGGCGACCGGCGACGACCCGGCCGAGGAGAGCACCGCGCCGCGGTTCAAGGCCAAGCCGTACATGGCCGATTACATCAACCCGCGCGGTGCGCTGAAGGCCGAAGACGACGCGAGCAAGAAGGCCGCGACCGCCCGCGCCGCCCGCTTCCCGGAACACCCGGAGAAGGACGTGCTGCTGTTCCTCATCGAGCACGCCCCGATGAAGAACTGGCAGCGCGACATGCTCAGCATCATCCGCGACGAGGCCTACTACTTCTACCCGCAAGGTCAAACGAAGATACTTAACGAGGGGTGGGCATCGTTCTGGCACAGTACCATCATGACGCAGAAGGTGCTGGACCCGTCGGAGGTGATCGACTACGCCGACCACCACTCCGGCACGATGGCGACCAGCGGGCGGCGGCTCAACCCGTACAAGGTCGGGATCGAACTGCTGCGCGACGTGGAGCGGCGCTGGAACATGGGGCAGTTCGGCGCGGAGTGGGAGAACTGCGAGGACATGGACAAGAAGCGGACGTGGGACCGGAAGCTCGGCCTCGGCCGGCAGAAGATTTTCGAGGTCCGCAAGATTCACAGCGACATCACGTTCATCGACACGTTCCTGACGCCGGAGTTCTGTAAGGAATACAACCTGTTCTCGTTCAACTACCAGGACCCCACGAAGAACTACGTGATCGAGAGCCGCGAGTTCCAGAAGGTGAAGCAGCGCCTGCTGTTCAGTCTGACCAACTTCGGCAAGCCGTGGATCTACGTGCTCGACGGCAACCACCGCAACCGCGGGGAACTGCTGTTGCGGCACGAACACCAGGGGGTAGATTTAAAGGTGGACGAGGCGCGCGACGTGCTGGTCAACCTCCAGTACATCTGGTCGCGGCCGGTCCACCTGGAAACGATCAGCGACGGCCAGCCCGCCGTGTTGAGCTTCGACGGCACCGAACACACCCAACAAGTAACCGGAGGGTCCGATGACGCTAACCGAAAGTCTGCTGCCAAAGCTAAGTGAGTGGAAGCCGGCCGGCGGTCGGTACACGCTCGACGCGGCGTTCCCTGCCGAGGGGTGGACCGTTCACCTCACGACCGACAAGGCCGACACGCTGTCGTGCCTCGTGTGGGAACTGGCGCTCGCGCGCACCGGGGATGCGCCTTCAGGCTTCACGCTTGCGGCGTGGGCGGAAGGCGTCGCGGATCGCGTGACCGGCCTCATGGAACCGCTGAAGATGCTCGAAGTGGACGACGCCCATGGCGAAGCGCTGCTGCGGAGCGAATCGCCCGCGACGAAGGGCGCGCGAGTCGCGTACTACGAAGTGCGCCTCACCGGGGT
>CANLGS010000393.1 GCA_947490035.1 Gemmataceae bacterium | reverse complement strand
GGTGCCTTCTTGCCGCCATCCTCGAGCGGGATGATGAGCATCTTCCCCTTTACGTCGAAGATGTAAAGTTTCCCGTCGGCGATGAGTGGAGCGCCGCGAACTTCGGTCGCGTAGCGGTACTTCCAGAGCAACTTGCCATTCTTCGGGTCGAAGGTGGACAGTTCGCCGTTGTCCGATGGCACGTACAGCACTCCGTCCGCGAGTGCCGGGGATGACAATCCGAACCGCACGCCCTTCTGGTACTCCCACACGAGTTTGGGCGTCTTCGTGGTCGGGTCGAGTTGGCCCGCGTCCACGCAGATGACTTTGCCGATGATGCCGCCGCCGGGGTTCTCTTCGCCGTGCGAGCAGTACACGAGGTTGCCGTCCACAATCGGGCTGGGGTTGACGGCGCCGCCGCTGAACAGGTAGCTCCACACGCGTTCGCCGGTACGGACCTTGAACGCGTGGAGCGCCCCGTCGCCGCCGCCGACGACCAGGAGCCGCTGCCCGTTGATGACCGCGATCACCGGGTTCGACTGGTAGGTCGATTTGGGCGGGCCGGTGTCCGCGATCCACACGACCTGACCGGTCTTGCCGTCGAACGCGAGGTACCGGTTCGCGCCGCGGGCCATGTCGCCCCAACTCGAGTTGATGACGCCGACGACCACGAGGCCGCTGTCGAAGGTCGGGGCGCTGACGCGCCCGCCGTAGCCGGTGAACCGGCCGAACTCTTCGGTCAAGTGCCGCTGCCACACCAGTTTGCCAGTCTTATCAAGGCAGATGAGGTTGCCGGCGGTGGTGTTGGCGTACACGTGGCCGGTGCCGGGGTCGGCCGTGAGCGGGGTCCAACCGAGCCGGCTCGAAACGACATCCGTGTGGTAGATGCGCTCGACGTGTTCCCACAGCTTCTTGCCGGTCTTTTCATCGAGGCAGACGACGCGCTCGGACTCGGCCAGCCCGTCGCCGAAGCCTTGCAGCACGTAGATGCGGCCGTCCATGACGAGCGGCGTCGATCGGCCGCCGAACGGCGCGCTCCAGATGACGCCGCCTTTCTCCTTCAGCGCCGGGTCGAATTCGTCGGGCAGCCCCTTTTCGAGCGAGTGCCCGTTCTGCGCCGGCCCGCGCCAGTGGGTCCAGTCGGCCGCGTTCGCGGGAATGTAAAAGGTAAAAGGTAAAAGGTAAAGAGGCAGACAGAGCAGTGCGCGGCGCATGGGAGACTCCGGGTGACGCGAAGGCCTCGCTGCCTTCACTTTTACTTTTTACCTTTTACCTTTTACATTCCGTCCGCACGACGCGGGCGGCTTTCATCTCGAACCGGGGCAGCGTTCCGGGCGGGGCGGCGGTGACATCGACGCGGAAGTACAGTTCGTCGCGAACGGCTCGTCCGACCGCTTCGGCGAGTGCGATCCCGTCGCCGCTCGCGGGTTCCACTTCGAGCCGCAGGTCCGCGAGCGGGTTCGTGTGGTCTATGTGAATCCGGTACTCGGCGACCAGAGGAAACCGCCTGACGATAGCCTCGATCGCGGCGGGGTACACGTTGTTGCCGCGCACGTTAATCATATCGTCGGCGCGGCCCAGAATGCCACCGTCGAGCCGGCGCCACGTGCGACCTGTGGTGTCGGGCGCTCTTGCGATTCGCACCACGTCGCCAGTGCGGTAGCGGATCAACGGGCTTCCCACACGCCCCAGGTTGGTGATAACCAACTCGCCGGTTTCGCCATCGGGCACTTGAAGTCCGGTGTGCGCGCTTATGACCTCCGCGAGGTAGTCGCATTCTAAGAGGTACATCGCGCCGGGGCATTCTTTCGCTTCGATTGCGACCGGGCCGACTTCCGTCATGCCGTAGTGGTCGAAGACGCGCGCGCCCCACGCGTCTTCGAGACGCTGCCGCGTCGCGAGGATGTTCCCGCCGGGTTCGCCCGCGACCACGATCGCGCGCACCGCACTCGCGGCCAGATCGAGGTTCTCTTTCGCCGCGACTTCCGCGAGGTGCAGCGCGTAGGTGGGCGTGGCGAAGAGAACCGTGCAGCGGTGTTCGAGCAGGAACCGCAACCGGGCGGTGCTGCTCATCCCGCCGCCGGGCATCGCGAGGAACTCGGCGCGTGTCGCGGCCTCGAACGCGCTCCAGAACCCGAGGAACGGCCCGAACGAGAACGGGAAGAACAGCCGGTCCGCGGACGTTAACCCGATCAGCGCGAAGTTCGTGAGCCAACAGCCGGTGATCCACTCCCACGACTCGCGCGTGTCGAGCCAGTGGAGCGGGTGGCCGGTGGTGGTGCCGGAGGTCTGGTGGAACCGCGAGTAGCGGCCGAGCGAGTAAGTCAGGTTCGTGCCATAGGGCGGATGTTCGGTCTGGTCCGCGGTGAGTTCGGCCTTCGTCGTGAACGGCAGTTTGGCGAAGGTTTCAAACGAGTCGATTTCGCGCGGCTCCGTGCCGAATTTGCGAGTGTAGAAGCCGTTCCCCGGCAGCACGGCGCCGAGCAACTGCCGCACGGCCGCGAGTTGCGCGTCC
The DNA here is from genome assembly GCA_947490035.1 of Gemmataceae bacterium. GTDB lineage: Bacteria > Planctomycetota > Planctomycetia > Gemmatales > Gemmataceae > Gemmata. The sequence continues at coordinate 2,515 of CANLGS010000393.1, read as the reverse complement.
CGCAGTTCGCTCGCGGGTGTGGTGGGGGAAACCGTCGGCATCGGTAACCTGGAACGACCGGCACACGGGACACGACGCCCTTATTTCGAGAGCATACTGCCGCGCGACTGTGCCCTTACGCGCGAAGTGCGACTATGCGCCGCCACCGGGAGGTAGGCTGTTCGACGTGTCACCGATGAAGAGGTTCACGCTGTCGTGATCGAAGATGACGGGAACGCCACCCGGCGCGATGAACACCTGGAACGGCTTACGATTCAAAAGCGTTCGGAGCGCGGTGTCGAAGTTCTCCGCGGTCATGGCATTTCCCCTGAATGAAGAGTCTCCACAAATGTTAGTCGCTGCCGCGCCGCGACGCAATCGCTCACGCCGCGCGGATGTGCGACACGGTTTCGGGCGCGACCACGCGGACGAAACCCTCCGCGTCTTCCACTTCCAGCCCGTCGAAAGCCATGTCGCGCAAGCGGCCGTGCGTCGTGCCGCCGCCGGGGTGCTCGATCACGACTTGCCGACCGAGCAGCCCTACTCGCCACTTCCAGTCCGCTTCCACCGCGACGCGCTCGCCCGCGAGCAGGCGCGCGTACTCCAGGTCGAGTTGTCGGATCACGACCTCGGCCGCGGTGCGGGCGTCGATCGCGCGGCCGGTAACGATGCCGAGCGAGGTCGCGTCGGGCAACTCCGCCTGTGCGAACTCGTCGGCGGTTTGCGTGAGGTTCAGCCCGATTCCGGCGACGGTGGTGACACCGCTCGCGCTGCTGCTCTGTTCGATCAGGATGCCGCACACTTTTTTGCCGCGAATCAGCAGGTCGTTGGGCCACTTGATGCGCGCCTGCGCGCCGGTCAGGGTCAGAATTGCTTCCGCGACCGCGACCGCGACCCACGCGGTCAGGATCACTGGGCGCCGCAGTTCGACCGGCGTCTTCACCACGACCGACATCAGGACTGAGCTACCGGGGCGGCTCACCCACGCGCGGCCGTACTGCCCGCGGCCCGTGAGTTGGTGGTCCGCGATCAGCACGAGGCCGTCCGCGTCGTCGGCCGGTTGAGCGAGCGCCATCGCGAGTGTGTTGGTGCTCTCGACGCGGTCGTACACGAGTACGCGCCGGCCGATGCGCTCGGTGTCCAAGTGCCACGTCTCGCGGGGTGTGAACATGGGTTTGGTAGGTGCCGCTTGCCGAGCGGCACGGGTTAGCCCGCGTGTGACCGACGAATACTCTCAAAGCGAGAGAACTTGCGAAGCCGTGCCGCTGGAGTAGGTGCCGCTTGCCGAGCGGCACGGCCTCGCGAGTCGGGTCGCCGGGATGTTTTCCTGTCGCTCACACGCGGGCTAGCCCGTGCCGCTCGGCAAGCGGCACCTGCTCCAGATAATCCAACCCGATGTCGAGCGCGGGCGCCGAGTGCGTCAGTGCGCCGACGCTGATGCGGTCCACGCCGGTCGCGGCTATGTCGCGGATGGTGGTGAGGTTTACGCCGCCCGACGCCTCGAGCAGCGTCGCCGGGGCGACTGCATCGCGGCGCGCGACCGCGGCGCGCAGCTCGTCGAGTGTCATGTTGTCGAGCAACACGATATCGGCTTCGACCGCGAGCGCGTGTTCGAGTTGGTCGAGCGTGTCCACTTCCACTTCGACTAGCAGACCCGCGTTGCCGGAGTACGCGCGGGCCGCTTCGACGGACTTCCGCACGTCGCCGCCCAACCCCGCGATGTGGTTGTCCTTGATCAGAATGCCGTCGTACAACCCGACGCGGTGGTTCGTTCCGCCGCCGGCGCGCACCGCGTACTTCTCCAGAAGCCGCCAGCCGGGTGTCGTCTTGCGCGTGTCGAGTAACTGCGTGCGGAATCCGCTCGCGGCATCGACGTACTTACGCGTGAGGCTCGCGACGCCGCTCAACCGCTGGAGGAAGTTCAGCGCGGTGCGCTCGGCGGCGAGGACCGCGCGCAGCGGACCTTCGACGGTCGCGAGGACGGTGCCGCGCTCGGTCGCGGTGCCATCGGCGACGGTGAGTGTGAAGGTGAGTTCGGCGCTGACCGCGCGGCACACGCGCTCCGCGACCGGCAAGCCCGCGACCACGCCCACGGAACGCGCCACGAACGCGGCGCGGGCGAGTGTGGTTTCGGGGATGGTGGCGAGGCTGGTGCGATCGCCGGTGGTGCCGAGGTCTTCCGCGAGCGCGAGGCGAATGAGTGCGTCGGCGGCGTCCGCTTCCGCGGGCGTGAGTGGGGAAGTGTTCATGCCGTTAGGTTATGGATGTGGGACAGGCCGCTGGCCTGTCATTGTTTCGACAGGCCAGCGGCCTGTCCCACAACAACCGGCGCTCACGGGGTCGTCGGCGGGAGCATGGGCGAAGGCGGGGCAGGGGAGGGCGCCGGCATCATCTCGCGGCGGGCGATCTCCTCTTCGGCCTTGTCCGCGGCCACTTCGAGTTGGAGGATCGGGTCGGCTTCGAGGAAGTGCGGCGCGATGCCGGTACCGCTGATCGGGCCGCTGGTCGGCGCGATCAGCTTCGCGATCGTCACGCG
>CANLGS010000392.1 GCA_947490035.1 Gemmataceae bacterium | reverse complement strand
TGGTTCATCCCCGTTCTGGAATCAGTTCGCCGGGGGAACGGAACTTTTCGCTGGAAAAGCAGCGGAATTCACGAGCCGTGTGAACCAAAAACGGGATCGAACTCGAACCAATAATTCCATCGAAAGCCCAACTTCCGATCAGCCTAGGCGCGCTGTACTTCGCGGCCTGTCGCGTGAGTACCTCGAAGCCGGGATCGCCGGGCGGGTGCATGTACGCGCACAGCATCCGGTAGCCGAGCGGCCCGAGGAACCGCGGCGAGTTCAGGATGGTCTTTTCCGGCCCGCCGCCGGCGCCGGTGACCACGCGCGCGTCCAGCACCACCGGAACGGCGGGCGGTTCGGCGTCGGCCCGGTCGAGTTCGAGTGCATCGGGCAAGAGCGGGAACGGGGTGGTGAGTGCGTCGGCAATATCCACGATGGGGGTGGAGCCAGTGTAGGTGACGACGGCCCGCGCGAGAGGGGTCGCGGTGGGCAATCAGGGGTGCGAAACCGTGTTCGGGAAGATTGCGTCGAGGAGCGGTTGCAAACAGCGTTCCCAGTGGTGGTGGCGCTCGACATATTGTCTGGCCGCAATTCCCAACGTGCGCCGGCGCTCGGCGTCCGCGAACAGCCCGCACACCGCGTCGGCCCATTCTTGTGGCGTCGAAGCCGCGAGCAGATGCACGCCCGGTTCCGTGCCCAGCGCGGCCAGCGCCGGCGGTGCCGCGACGATCGCCTTCGCCATCGCCATCGCTTCCAGCACCTTGTTCTGAACGCCGCGCGCGAGCCTCAGCGGAACCACCACAACCGCGGCGGAAGACACGAACGGCCGCACGTCGGGTACTTGACCGACGAGGTTCACACCGGGAATCGTGGCGAGCGCCTGCACTGCGGCCGTCGGCTTGCGGCCGATGACGCGGAACTCCGCGGTGGGGAACTTCGCGCGGATCAGCGGCCAGATGTCGCGCGCGAACCACACGGCCGCGTCCTCGTTCGGCATGTAGTCGAGCGCGCCGACGAACGCGCAACTGAATGTGGTCCGCCGCTCCGCGGCGGTCTTCGCTTCGTCTTCTGAAGCGAGCGAAGAACCGCCGCGGAGCGGCGGACCACATTGAAGACCACTCTCGGGCGCGAAGTATTCGAGATCGACGCCGTTGGTCGCGACGGTCGCGGCGCCAACTCTCGTGAACGAATCGTAAACGTCCGCTTCCGCCCGGCTGACAACACTCGCCGCCCGCACCCAGCCCGCGAGCGCCTTCTCCACCTTCCGCACGCGGGCGGCCTCGAGCCGGTACAGCCACCTCTTCGGCGGTCGGCTCGCGGCGGCGAAGTCAAGCCACTTCTGACTGTCCACGTCGATGAGATCGACCACTTCGGGAGTGCCATCCAGAGACGGGAGGCAGCGCAGGTAAGGCACCAGCGCCGATGACGACGCGACGACGGCACTGAACTCCGTTTCCGAGAGCCACTGGCGAAGGATTTTGGTGAGCAGAAAGGAAGAGAACAGCCCTTCCGAAAGGCTCGCCCCGCGGAGCAGGCTCCAACCGGCGTGGAACCAACGTGCGCGGGGGCCGACCGGGACAATAGCGACCCGTTCGCACAAGCCATTGAGGGCCGCGAACGATTCGGGCGGCACCGGTTCATCCGCGAGGCAGCCGAGCCAGACGCGGCCGCGCGTCGCCATCTGCCGCAGCAGGTGGTACGTGCGGATGCGGTCGCCCTTGTCCGGCGGGTACGGGACGCGGTGCGTCAGGTACATCACCCGTTTCACGGGTTCAAATGACGAATGCCCCACCAATGACCAAGGAAGAAGGACGTGGCTCGCTATCTTCCTTGGTCATTGGTGGGTCATTGGTGGGGCATTCGTCATTGTTAATGTTAGGCGGGTTGCAGGACGGCGACGGGATGCGTGCCCGTCGGCGGCACGACGTTGGCGAGGAACCCGGCCGCGACCTTGCGCCGGCTCGGCAACAGGAACAGGCGGCGGAGCGTCTTGGGGCCGGCGCGGAACAGCGTCGCGGCCACCAGCCGCAGATCGAGCAGCAGGCTCTGGTGCTCGACGTAGTAGAGGTCGTACACCACCTTGTAGCGCACGCTGGTCACGTCGGTGTCGGCGGGCAGTTGCACCTGCGCGAAGCCGGTCACGCCGGGCTTCACGCGTAAGCGGTGCCGGTAGCCCGGAACGAGTTGGTTCAAGCCCTTCGCCTGGATCACTTCCGGCCGCTCCGGGCGCGGGCCGACGAGACTCATGTGGCCGAGCAGCACGTTGAACAACTGCGGCAGTTCGTCGATGTGCGTGATCCGCAGGAACCGGCCGACGCGGGTGATGCGCGGGTCGCCCTTCTGCGACCACTGGATGCCGGACGCGGCCTCGCAGTTCAGGCGCATCGAGCGAATCTTGATGATCTTGTACTTGCGGCCGTTCAGCCCGACGCGGGTCTGGGTGTAGAACACCGGGCCGGGCGATGTGATCTTCACCGCGAGGGCCGCGAACGCCATCAGGACGAGGGCCAGCGGCAGCATGGCGAGCGCGGCGCCGTAGTCGAACGCGATCTTCGCGACGGAGTACCAACCCAGGTCGGCCGGGATGTCGAGGACCGCGTCCGCGGGGAGGCGGTCGATCTCCGACCACGGCTCGCGGTCGTGCGGCGGAGCCGGATTCGGCGCGGTCGGCGGCGGTTGCGTCAGCACGGCGGGCATAAGGAATCCGTTCTCCAAACTTCGGGGACGGCGAAGCCGCTCGCGCTCCGCGCGAAACGGCAGGCGATCGGGTCACTTCGCGTCGGCCGGTCGCCGGGCCAACGCTTTCTTCACTTCGGGCAAGAAGTCCGTCAGGAACTCGTGGATCGGGTCGCGCTCGGGCGCGCGCCGCGCCCTCGGGTTCGTTCCGAACAACGTACAGTTTGTACAGCGCGGACCGCAAGCCGAATCGGGCGTTCGCGGAGGCTTCCCAGTCGCCGTCCGTTCCCCACATCCAACAGACCCGCAGCGCGGCAGGCGGCGACTGCTTCTCGAACCGCCCGGACCAGTACGTCGCGGCGGTCTGGCCGGCCGGGGCGACGGTCTTCTTCTGGGCGTCGCCGCTTATGGCGAAGCCGTTGCCCGCAGAGGAGTGGGCGATCTTTGGTGAGATGGACTTGGGGGAGTATGTGGCGTTCCTCCGGCGACTGGCAAGCAAGGTGGATTTCACACGCTACCCAAAAGCACACCGGGGGCCCAAGAAACCCAAGTCCAAGCGGAAATATGACCCCGAGCATCCCCATGTCTCCGTCGCCAAACTCGTGCTTGCACGAAAGCTCAAAGAGAGTGGCTGAAATTGACCTCTGCCGCGCACCTTGGAAGCCATGGTCGCAAGTCGTAAATTCGAAGACCCAGACGGCTGAGGTCTTCGACTTTACGACTTGCGACTTTACGACCTTCGACGGTTTTAAGGGCGACGCCGGCCGGAACAACTCAGAGTCTATCCGGGAAGAAATCGCTTGGAAAACGGCGTTTCGCGCCCAGCAATCACGCTGATTTCACGATTTTGCTTGGTTGAGTCACAGAACCCGTTCGCGCTTGGCAAGAAACGTACTTTTTCCCTGGGAATACTTGCCGGATAGACTCTCAGAAGGCGGCGGGGAACTTGCTTCGGCGGGTTCCCCGCCGCCGATGTCGTTTGCGGCAACCGGAAGCCAGCCGTGCTAAACTGGACGGGTCTCGCCCGCCGCACGCCCGGTCCCGAAGGAGTCGCATCATGTCGTTCCGCGTGTCCGCACTGGTGGCCGCTGTCGCGGTACTGGAGCTGAGTTCCCTCGCGCCGGTCGCGGCGCAGCCGCAGGTGCCGATTCGCCCGCGCTCCAGCACGTTCGGGAGCGTCTTCAGCCCGAACCAGCAGTTCGGCAACAACGGGTTCGGTCAGAACCAGCCGTTCGTCAACCCGATCGGCCCGCAGATCGCGGGCGTGGGCGGCGCGGCCGGGTTCGGATACCCGGGGCAGGTGGCGTTCCCGCAGTCGCTCGCCGGCGCTTACGGTCTCGACCCGCAACTGCCGGCCAGCGGCATCGTCGGCACGTTCAACAACCTGGGCCACTGGTACGGAGCGCGGTCCGGCTACTACGGCCACTGGTACCCGAACGGCGTCTCGAACGGGCGCGGCATTCTCGGCTACGCCGGCGGTAGCGGCGGCGGCTACGCCGGCGGCGGCACGATCGGATCGCGCGGCTCGATCGGCGGGACCGCGCTGGGCGTCGGTGCGGCCGTCGGCTCGTTCCGCCGGTGACCGGTTACGAAGTTCTGTTTCTCAACCGTGAAAGGAGTCTCGGTATGAGCATTCGCTCGTTTTTCGTCCGGCTCGCCACTCAGGTCGTGGCCGTGGCGGTTTTCGCGTGGGCCGGTTCGTCGGCGTTGGCCGCGGACGTGTACGCCCCCCGCCGATCACGACGGCCGGCCCGGTGACGGCCGGTATGCCCGGCTGCGAATCGTGCCAGCACGGCGCCCCCAAGGGGAACTGCGCCACCTGCGGCAAGTTCCTCCCGCTGTCGCAGTACAAGAACAGCAAGGGACCGTACCAGGTGAACCTGTGCCCCGGCGCGTGCTTCGGGTACTTCCAGACGCAGTGGCGCAAGTGGGACGAGGTGTGCCCGTACCCGTACCGCGGGACCGGCGTGAGCGACGCCCCGAAACCGCCGGTCCCGGTGGTGAACGTGCCGCGGCCCGGTAGCGGCGAACTGAACCCGCCGCGCCCGCTCGACCCCAAGGTGATGCCCGACCCGAAAGCGCCCGGCACCAAGCTGCCGCCGATCCCCATGCCGGGCAAGTCCGGCCCGTGATTCAGATCGCACAGGGCGGAAGCCCTGTGTGGCAGTTCGTGTCCTACGCTTGCAACTGTTGGGACTTGCAACCTGGGACGCCTCTTATGACGTGCCTCATCACCGGCGGGGCCGGGTTCATCGGCTCGCACCTCGCGGAAGCACTCACCGCCGCCGGGCGCGCGGTCCGCGTCCTCGACAACCTCTCGACCGGACTCCCCGACAACCTCGCGCACATCTCGCCCGCGCCGGAACTGGTCCGCGGGTGC
>CANLGS010000391.1 GCA_947490035.1 Gemmataceae bacterium | reverse complement strand
TGATGTTTAGCGTGCGACCCGAAGGGGCGCACAACATGACGCGGCCGGGGTAACTCCCTGGCCGCGTCGCGTTTCAAGGTAACAGAACGCCAAGCAACATCGCAAGCAACACTAGCACCGCGAGGACGATCACCCACGCGGGCGTTCCTGGCCGCGGCGCGGCGCGCTCCGATTCGTGGGTGAACTCCTGGGCTTCGCCCCCAAAGTGAACGCCGCACTCCGGGCAGCGCGTCGCAGTCGCGAGGATCGCCTTGCCGCACCGCGCACACGGCACGAGGCTGGCGTTCTCGTCCCGCCTCCGCCGGTGTTCCTCGAAGCTCAGGGTTTCGTCGTCGCCTGACATTGCGCGCGCCAAAACGTGATATTTATGCCCCAGCGGATCGCGGAGCCAAAAGCTCGCGCGGCCACGCCGTCGATTGGTTTAGCCCTCGGAGAGGGCTAAAACCACCGGGGTGGCTCCATTGGCGCTCTTTGACGACCTCCTCACAAAATGCTGGCATTTACAGCGGTTGGTCCAAGACCGCCACGTGGCGGTCTTGGGCGGCCTTCGGCGGTCTTGGGCGGTCTTGGACAAATCGCTCGCACTTCCGGCGCCCTTGGCGGCGCCGCATCGCGTTTGCCCCGTGCGGCCCTCTCCGGTATCGTGATACTCACCTCTCACCGCTTCGCACGCGAGCATCCCGCCATGCGCCGAATCCTGTTCGCTTCGCTCCTCGCCGCGGTCGCGCTAGGGTTGCCACGCTCGCCCGCGGTTGACACGCCCGCCGCGCCAAAGACCATCGTCGTGTCAGAGAAGGCGCGCGCGATCCACGACGAGGCGCTGCTCATCGACGGGCACAACGACCTGCCGTGGGAACTGCGCGAGAACGACGGCCCCGGCTTCAAGAACATCGACCTGACCAAGCCGCAGAAGAAGTTCCACACCGACATCGCGCGGCTCAAAAAAGGGAACGTGGGCGCACAGTTCTGGAGCGCGTGGGTGCCGTCGTCCACCGCGAAGGCGGGCACCGCGGTCAAGATGACGATCGAACAGATCGACGTGATCCACGAACTCGCCCGCCGCTACCCCGACACGTTCACGATGGCGTACAGCACCGAAGACATCCTCCGCGTGCGCAAGGGCGGCAAGATCGCGTGCCTCATCGGGGTCGAAGGCGGCCACGCGATCGACAACTCGCTGCCGCTGCTCCGCAACCTGTACAAGCTCGGCGCGCGGTACATGACGCTCACGCACTCCGACTCGCTCGACTGGGCCGACTCGTGTTCGGATGAACCACGCGCGAACGGCTTAACGCCGTTTGGCGTGAACGTGGTTCACGAGATGAACCGGCTCGGCATGATGGTCGATCTGTCGCACGTCTCGCCCGACACGATGAAGGCCGCACTGAAAGCAACGAAGGCGCCGGTCATCTTCTCGCACTCGTCGGCGCGGGCGGTCGCGGACCACGCGCGGAACGTCCCCGACGACGTGCTGAAGCTGGTGAAGGAGAACCGCGGCGTGGTGATGGTGAACTTCTACAGCGGGTTCCTCACGCCCGACGGCGCGCGCGCGATGAAGCTCATGTTCGAGAAGGGCCGCGAACTGAAGAAGCAGTTCCCCGACGACGACGCGAAGTACAAGGACGCCTTCCGCGCGTGGGCCAAAACCAACGACTACCCCGCCGGCGATGTGACCGACATCGTGAAGCACATCGACCACGTCGTGAAGGTCGCGGGGATCGACTGCGTCGGGATCGGCTCGGACTTCGACGGCGTGCCGAAGCTGCCGACGCAGATGTCGGACGTGTCGTGCTACCCGCTCATCACGCAGTTGCTACTCGACCGCGGGTACACGAAGGAGCAGATTCACAAGGTGCTGGGCGGGAACCTGATGCGGGTGTTCGCGGACGCCGAAAAGGTGAGCCGCGACTGGGCGAAGGGCGGACCATGACGCCGCGCGTCGCGATCATCGGCGCCGGCCTCGCGGGGCTGACCGCGGCGCACCGGCTGCTCTCGCGCCCGTCGCCGCCCGAAGTCACGATCATCGACAAGGGTCGGTTCGGCGGCGGGCGCATGTGTACGCGCACCGTCGATCTGCCGGACGGCCGCAAGGCGAAGTTCGACCTCGGCCCGCCGCTGCTGTACGCGCGGCACGCCGGCACGCGCCGGGCGGGCGACCCGCTCACCGCGATGCTCTCTGACGAACTGGCAGACGAGCGATTCTACGCGGTCCGCGAAGTCGGTCGCGTCGGCGCCTCCGGTGAGGCTGGGGGCGAGGAGATCACGGGGCTGTCGTTCACCGGCGGGATGCGCGAACTCGCGTTCCGGCTGCTCACCGCGCACGCCGACCGCATCGACTTCCGAGACCACACGCTGGCGGAAAAGTTGGACCGCACCGACGACGGGTGGCGCATCCACACCCGCTCGCTGCGCGACGGCCACCTGACCACGGTCTACGCGAACGCGCTCGTCGTCACGCCGCCGCTGCCGCAGGCGCTCGAACTCATCGAACGGAACAACGTTCCCATTCCCGACGCGATCCGCGACGCGCTCCGCACGGTGACATACTCGCGGTGCATCGCGATCTACGGCATGTTCGCGGGCAACGACGCGCTCCAACCCGGCGGCGTGTGGCTGGGCGACGGCGCGCTCGAATGGATCACCGACAACCACCTGAAGGGCGTCAGCGCGGTCGGCCCCGCGATCACCGCGCTGACCACCGACGAGTGGGCACAGGCGCACTGGAACGAACCCGACGCGCGGCTGATCGAACTACTTCTGCTGCGTCTGCGGCCGTGGGTGGGTGAACCGCTCGACCCCGCGCAGGTCTGGGTGCAAAAGTGGAAGTGGGCGCGCCCGGTGTCGCCGGTCGCGCTGCCGTGCGCGCTGCTCCGCGACTCGGCGGTGGTCCTCGCGGGCGACGGCTTCGCCGGTTCCAACCCCGAACCGGCGGACGCGGCCGTCGCGTCGGGCGCGGCCGCGGCGAACCGCATCGGCCAGTTGCTCAACGACCTCGGCCGGCGCGATGACCGGTACACGGTCGGCCGCCCGCGGCGCTACGAACTGGAGGTCGCAATCACAACGCCGGCGGAAGCCGTGACCGCGACACGCGCCGGCGCCGACCGCCTGGAACTGTCCAGCGGCCTCGCGCTCGGCGGGCTGACGCCGAGCATCGGCCTGTTCCGCGCGGTGCGCGCGGTCGCGGAGAACGTGCCGCTGTACGTGCTGATCCGCCCGCGCCCAGGCGGGTTCGCGTACTCCGCCACCGAGTTCGCCGTCATGGTCGATGACGCCGAGGCGTTCCTGAGCGAAGGCGCCGACGGCATCGTCTTCGCCGCGTTGACGCAGAAGGGGCACATCCACCGCGACTGGTGCCACACGCTGGTTCGGACGGCGCAGGAGCACCGCGGCAAGGCGGTGTTCCACCGCGCGTTCGACTTCCTGCCGGAACAGTTGGTGGCGCTCGACGCGCTCATCGAACTGGAGTTCGACCGCGTGCTGACGAGCGGCGGCCAGACGACGGCCGAGTGCGGAACGAACCACCTCGCGGCGCTCGTCCAGCACGCCGGCTGGCAGATCAGCGTGGTGCCGGCGGGCCACGTGCGCGCCGACAACGTCGCCGAACTGGTCCGCGCGACGCGGTGCGATCAGGTCCACGCCGGCCCGCGCCTCGCGCTCCCCGACAACGGCCTGCGAACGCGCGCGGCGCTCGCGTCTGCGATGGGCAGCCTCACCGAACTGGACGCGGACGCGATTCAGTGCCTGCGTCAGAACCTCGACGCACTGGTCGAACCGCTATGACGCCCGGCGCGGCCGACCCGCCGCTCGGAACGTTCCTCGTGACGCTGCGCCGCAGCCGGCTCGTCGATCCCGCCGACCTCGACCGCCTCGCGGCGCGCCACGACGGCTCCGCACGCGACCTCACCGACACGCTCCTGCGCAACGGCACGCTCACTCACTACCAAGTTGACAAGCTGCTGAACGGGCGCTGGCAGGGGCTGGTTCTCGGTCCGTACAGCGTGCTGGCGCCGCTCGGCCGCGGCGGCATGGGCACCGTCGTGTACCTCGCGCGCGACCGGCGGCAGTCCGAAGCGCTGGGCGACTCGGAACTGGCCGCGCTCAAGCTGCTGCCGAACCGGCAGGCGGCGCGCGACCCGAAGGCGCTGGCCCGGTTCTTGCGCGAGATGGACCTCGGCCGGCGCGTCGCACACCCGAACGTGGTGCGCACGTTCGCGGCCGGCGAGACGGACGACGTCCACTACCTCGCGATGGAGTACGTCTCCGGGCGCACGCTTCGGCAAGTCGTCATCGCCGGCGGGCCGCTCGCGGTGGGCGACGCGGCCCGCGTCGGAGCGGACGTGGCCGCGGGGCTGGCCCACATCCACGCGCGCGGGCTGATCCACCGCGACGTGAAGCCGGGCAACATCATGGTTCGCTCCGACGGGCGCGGCGTGTTGCTCGACCTCGGCCTCGCGTACGCGCCGGGGGAACCGCTGCCCGCGGACCCGACCATCGTCGGCGGTCGCGGGTACGCCGTCGGCACGATGGACTACCTTGCGCCCGAGCAGGCGCGCGACGCCAGCGCCGTCGGCCCGGCGGCCGACCTGTACGGCCTCGGGTGCACCTTGGCGTTCGCGCTCAACGGGTCGGTGCCCTTCCCCGCCGCGACCACGAAGGAGAAAATCCAGCGCCACCGCGACGACCCGCCGCCGGCGCTCGCGCACGTGCCGCCCGACTTCGCGCGGATCGTGCATTCCCTTATGGCGAAGGAACAACACGCACGCCCCGCGACCGCAGCGGAGGCGCGCGACTTGCTGCTGAAGTGGGCGACCGCCCAGGCGCCGCGTTCGCTCGTGGACGCGGTGACGCTGGCCGACGCGCCCGGTGAGGACGCCGGGTTGTGGGCCGCGGCACCGGGCGAAGACATTCCCCTTGAGGAGATTCCGGAGGAAGAAGTCGGGGTGCTGGAAGAGATTCCCGAAGAGGTGTTGGAGTTGCCGCCGGAAGAACCACGCCGCGCCGGGTGCGCGGGTGCGGCGCTGCTGTTGGTGGCGGTGGGAGTGTG
>CANLGS010000390.1 GCA_947490035.1 Gemmataceae bacterium | reverse complement strand
CAGGCGGGCGAAATCGGTATCCTCGGGCCAGTGGTAAGGCATGCTGCCGACCTCCACATTCTGGGTCGCCGCCGGCGATAAGATGATCACGCAAGAGCTTACACCCGCAATACGCTACCTTCTAGCCCTCTCGCGGATCGTTGTTTTTATTCGTAGTTCCGAAGAGCCACTCGTCTGCTGCAGCACCATGCACTGATACAAGGCCGACTGTTCCAGTGATTTGCATCTTTCCGGCGGCTGGCGCATCACCGGAAGCGACGACGGGAGCCGAGTTGTTAGATGGGGGAACCGGTTTCGCACAACTCATTCCCAACAGCACTACCGCGAGTAAAGTCCAACGCATGATCGTGCCTTTCAAACCGAATGGTTGAGTCCGCGTATACATTGCTGTTTCCCTCATCTTACTTCCCCTCTCGCGCGTTGAACTCCAGCTTCCAGCGGTGCTTGCCGTCGCGGGATTGCAGCCACAGTTCCAGTTGCCCGACGGCCGTTACCTTGCTGTGCAGGTGGACCGGCACCACCTGGCCGCCGGCCGCGGCGCCCTTTGCTTCCAGCGTCGTCTTCACCGGCGCGAGTTCGTCGATCTGCCCCTCCCATTCTTCCACCACCACACCGGCACCGTCGTCGCGGCGGACCGTCGAGCCGAGGAACCGGAACTCCGCTTCCGTGCCGACGCGCACGCCGACTTCGTAACTCGGGATGTCCGCTTCGGTGCCCTCTTCCATGCCGAAGGGCGCGACGCAGATTGCTTTCACCGGTGGCGCGAAGCCGGGCACCGCGGGCATGTTCGTTTCCACGCCGATGTAGTACGCCCGCGCCGTGCCGCCGCGGATGCGCACGCCCTTGCCGCGCTTCACCAAGCCGTAGTACGCGGCGCCGCGCGCCACCGCCAAGTCGAGGTCGGCGCCGGGCAACTCGCGGGTCGCGTCGGTCTTCGCGGACTTCGCCCACGCCGCCAGCACGCCGAGCAACCGGTTGCGCAGAACGTCGCCCTTGAACACGCCGCCGTTGAAGAGAATCGCGCCGGGGATTTCCGGCGATTTGCGCTTCGCGGTCTTCGCTGCTGAACGGTTCGCCAGCGCTTCCGCCTGGCGCGACAGGAACGACGCGAGGTGCCGCGTGATGCCGGCGTCCGCGACGTAAGGTAAGCCGAGTTCTTGAAGGCCCGAACTGCGGCCCAGACCGGGCACGGCGTCGCGCGGGCAGTCGGGGAAGAAGCCGTCAACGAGCACCTTCTCCACGTCGGCGCGCGTCAGTTCGTGCTTGATCGTTCCGCCGACGATGCTCCGGCCCTTGCCCAGAACGGTGACCGGGGCGCTTTGCAACTTCGGGCGCGCGAACAGTTCTTCCTTCGCGTTGCGGCAGGCGTAGGTGAGCTGCACCATCTGGTTCGCGTCGAGCTTCGTGCCCTTCGCGCTAAGTGCTTGCGCCGCGTGGTGCGCGAGCGTCAGGTCCATGTTGTCGCCGCCGAGCAGCAGGTGGTCGCCGACCGCGAGCCGCGTCAGCGCGAGGTTGCCTTCCTCTTCGCCCACCTCGATCAGCGTGAAGTCGGTCGTGCCGCCGCCCACGTCCGCGACCAGCACCAACTCGCCGACGCTTACTTGCTTGCGCCAGTCGTCGCCGGCGCGGTCGAGCCAGGCGTAGAACGCCGCCTGCGGTTCTTCCAGAAGCGTGAGGTGCTCGAACCCCGCGGCGCGGGCGGCTTCGACCGTGAGTTCGCGCGCCGCCGCGTCGAACGATGCCGGCACGGTCAGCACGATGTCCTGCGCTTCGAGCCGGTTCGCGGCAAGCTCCTTCGCGTGGTGGGCGTTCCACGCCTCCGCGATGTGCTTCAGGTAGCGCGTGGTGGCGTCCACCGGCGACACCTTGCGCGATCCGCCGTCGGGCGCGCGGTGCGGCAGGATCGGCGCCTTGCGGTCCACGCCGGGGTGACACAGCCACGACTTCGCCGACGCGACCAGGCGCGTCGGCACCTGCGAGCCGAAGACGCGAGCGAACTCGCCGACGCAGTAGTCGCGCTTGGCGTCCCACGGCAGTTTCATCGCCCCGGCGGGCTGTTCGCCGTCGCCGGGCAGGTACAGGAACGACGGCAGCAGCGGCCGGTCTTCGACCGACCCTTGTGCCACGACTTGCGGGATGGGGAAGGGCGTGACCTTCGCGTCTTTGCCGGCGCCGGTGTCCACGTAGGCCAGCGCGCTGTTGGTGGTGCCGAGGTCGATGCCGACGACGAAGCGGGAACTCATGGCGCGTTACTCCGGGTACGAGTTACACCAATTCTACCGCGTCGGCGGAACGCGATAGCCGTTCGGCGGTTCCAATCGTAGCTTTGCGTTCAACTGACACCCGCACCACCGGAACTCGCCGAAGACCCATGAGTACCGCACCCGCACCCGCTGCCGCCTCGGTCCCACTACCGGTCGGCCGGCTCGTCGGGGTCGGCGCGGTCGTCTTCTTCGCCAACGCCGCCATGCTGGTCCTCCAACTGGTGGCCGGGCGGCTGCTCAGCCCGTTCATCGGCTCCAGCCTCGAAACGTGGACCTCGATTATCGGCGTGTTCCTCGCGGGGATCGCGCTGGGCAACGGCTTCGGCGGGAAACTGGCGGACCGCTACCCGCGGCCGAAGACGCTCGCCGTGTTGCTGGGCGTGGGCGCGATCGCGGCGCTGTGGATGCTCCTGTTCCCGCAACTGCTCGCCGCCACGGGGTTGCACAAGTCGATTCCACTCGGCCCGCGAATCCCGATCCTCGCCGCGGCCTTGTGCCTGCCGGCGGGGTTGGTGTTGAGCCTGCTCACGCCGCTCGCGATCAAGCTCGGGCTGCCCGATGTGGCGCACACCGGGCGCGTCGCGGGCTTGATCTTCGCGCTCAGCACTTTGGGCTGCCTGATCGGGAACTACGTCACCGGCTTCTACCTGATCCCCACGTTCTTCATCAACACGCTGGTGTTGGCGGCGGCCGGCGCGCTGGTGGTGTTGGCGGGCGTGTCGCTGGTGGTGGTTCGCCCCACCCCTTCGACTGAAGGGAACGGGGAGTCGTTTTCTCCCTCTCCCCTTGCGGGAGAGGGTGGCGAGTCTTCGAGCCGGGTGAGGGGTGAAACTTCCACGCGCGGGGAGCCTCACCCCTCACCCGTCGGCGAAGCGCCGCCACCCTCTCCCGCAAGGGGAGAGGGCAAAGACAACGCGGCCGACGCCAACCCCCACGCCTTCCCCGACATCCGGCAGGCGTACCTGATCGTCTTCCTCGCCAGCTTCTGCGGGATGACGCTCGAACTGACCGCGTCGCGGGTGCTGGCGCAACACCTGGGCGTGTCGCTGTTCACCTGGACCGGGATCATCGGCGTGATGCTGGCCGGGACGGCGCTGGGGAACTTCACCGGCGGGCAACTCGCCGACCGCGCCGCGCGGCCGTCCGCTTCGCTCAGCCCGCGCTTCTTCCTCGCGGCCACGCTGATCGGCGCCGGTGCCGCGACCGTGCTGCTGCTGGTGACGATGGCGCTCATCACCCGGTACGAGCCGTTCGAGACGTGGGGGCCGATCCAGCAGGTGATGGGGTGGACGTTCGGCATGTTCTTCCTGCCCATGTTCATGCTCGGGCTGGTGTCGCCGCAGGTGATCCGGCTGGCGGTGCCGGATGTGGCGCGGGTCGGGCAGGTCGCCGGCCGCGTGTACGCGTGGAGCACCGCCGGGGCCATCGTCGGCACGTTCGCCGCCGGGTACGTGCTGCTGTCCACACTCGGCATGTACCGCACCATCTTGGGCGCGGCGCTCGTGCTGGCGTTCACCAGCCTGCTCGTCGTGAACATCTGGAAGGACGCGCGAGCGGCGAGCCTCGTGGACGGCAAGACGATAGCGTACAACGCCGCCGGCGCCGGCGGGCTGTTGTACCTGTTCAGCATCGTCATGGGCGGCATCTTCGGCGGGCTACTCTTGACCGCCCGGCCCAACCGCGACGAGGGGTTCGTGGCGCGCGTCGAGTCGAACTACTACACCATCACCGTCAGCCGCGACGGGCGGCGCGAGACGGCGCTGAAGCTCACCCTCGACCACCTCGTCCACTCCAGCGTGGACCCGGACCACCCCGAATACCTGTACTACACGCACGAACACATCCAGATGGAGTTGCTGCGGCTCGCCCGCGTCGGCACCGCGGAACCGCAAGTGCTGGTCATCGGCGGCGGCGGGTACACCTACCCGCGGTACGCGCTGGAGATGATGCCCGAGGCCCGCGTGGACGTGGTGGAGATCGACCCGAAGGTGACGCAGGTCGCACGCGACTACCTCGGCCTCAAGCCGTACCCCGGCCTCCGCGCGATCCACATGGACGGCCGGCAGTTCGTCTCGGAGAAGGTCGCACCCGGCACCTACGACCTCGTCATTCAGGACGCGGTCAACGACCTGTCCGTGCCGGCGCACCTGATGACGAAGGAGTACAACGACGCGGTGAAAGTCACGCTGAAGCCGAACGGCGTGTACCTGCTCACCATCATCGACTCGATCGCTTACGGCAAGTTGTGGAAGGCGGCGATGGCGACCCTGGCGAAGACGTTCCCGGCGGAGAACATCGTGCTGCTCACGGCCGAGCCGCCCGAACCGGCCGACACCGCGAAGGGTGACAAGTGGGACCGCGAGCGGCGCGTGCTGGTGATCTACGCGTCCGACAAGCCGCTCGACTTCGACGCGATGCGCCACGCGGTGGCGACCCAGATGCCGCTCGACGCGCGGCTCCGGTCGATCGGAGCCACGCTGGCGCTCACCGCCGGGACGCTCGACCTGCCCGGCGGCAGCCCGGTGCCGCCCGCGGGGCGGCTCGCGTTCGACGCCTACTACGAGTTCGTCCGCGGGCCGGTGTTCCACACGGTCGATGTGCCGGCCGAGCGGCTCAAGCCGTTCACCGACCGCGAGCCGGGCGTCGTCCTCACGGACCAGTTCTGCCCGATCGACAACCTCATGGCCGAGGTCTTCCGCAACCGTTACAAGTAGCGCCTTTGTAGGACAGGCCTCCCGGCCTGTCACAGCGGAGACAGGCCGGGAGGCCTGTCCTACAAAACGCGGCTG
>CANLGS010000389.1 GCA_947490035.1 Gemmataceae bacterium | reverse complement strand
GGGAAGATCGCATCATAACGGCCACTGCCTTGCGATGCAAAGCAGCGAAACACTGGCAATCACTGCACAACACGAGACGAGCAAAACAGAGGGGGGTGGCAGGGGGGAGCCAACCCTTCCAACCCTTCCAACTCCAAACGGCTCACGCGGCCACTGCTGATCTCGCCAGCGAAAGCTACGCCGTCCAAGTCCGCCAGGGGTTGCGCTCGCGGAGCCTCGCTCCACCCCTGGCTACGCGCCCGCGCCCTCTCCGAGGGCTGAAAACCACCTGACCCCGACGCCTTTCGACCTTCCGCCCGGAGGCGCGATTTACGCCGGCACCTCACTTCGCGCCCGCGCCTGGACTTCACCCCACACCCGACCTACCGTTCTTCCGGCACATTCACGGAACTCGCACCCGGCCCGGAACGTCCTACGGCGCCGCCACAGGTTACGACCTCATGAACTGGCTCCGCGAGCCTGACGGCGAACCGCTGCCCGGATACCGCTCATCGAACCCATCGGCACCGGCGGGTTCGGCGAGGTGTGGAAGTGCGTCGCCCCCGGCGGCATCCACAAGGCCATCAAGTTCGTCTACGGCAACCTCAACGCCCTCGACGGCGACGACGCCCGCGCCGTACAGGAACTGAAGGCGCTGGAGCGCGTCAAGCAGGTGCGCCACCCGTTCGTCGTGTCCATCGAACAGATCCAGGACATCGCCGGCGAACTCGTCATCGTCATGGAACTGGCCGACCAGAACCTGCATGAGGTCGCCGTCGAGTACCAGGCCGCCGGGCGCCCCGGCATCCCGCGCGACATCCTCCTCGGCTTCCTCGACGACGCCGCCATCGGCCTCGACCACCTCATCGAGAAGCACAACCTCCAGCACCTCGACGTGAAGCCGCGCAACCTGTTCACCGTCGCGGACCGCGTCAAGGTCGCGGACTTCGGACTCGTGAAGCAGTTGGAACGATCCAGCTCGTCCGGGCTGATGGGCGGCGTCACGCCCATCTACGCGGCGCCCGAAACCTTCCAGAACAAGATCAGCAAGCACTCCGACCAGTACAGCCTCGCCATCGTGTACGTCGAACTGCTGACCGGGAAGCGGCCGTTCCCCGGCAAGAACACAGTGAACCCGGCCTCGATCTTCTTCGACCATGTCCTTGTTAAATTCGGCGAAACCATCTACGACCCCAGCTACGGGGTGAAGTACGCGAGCATGACGGCGTTCGAGAACGCGGCCATCGCCGGCTTCGTCACCGAGAAAACGTTGAGGGAAGGACCGAGGGCGGGACAGGTCAACGCCGACCTCGACGGCGATGGGCATATCACGGCAGGCACAGAAGTTGTCGTCTTCCTGTTCCGGCAGAACAGCGACCAGGAACAAGATTTGATCTAAGGGTTGCGGTTGCCGCTCGTCTCATCCTGTGAGGTTGATATGCGGTGCCTCGCTTGGGCGATCACTATCGTCGCGCTTGGGGCGATTGCGCCCCCTCTATCGCGCAACCACTGGCGCCGATCTCTGCCTGTTGGGACGGCGAGGACATTTTCGTGTCGTACCGGTGGACTGATGCCGAGAACTTCGCGGCCACCGTCCGGCGCGGTGTATGGATGGAGCGGGAACTCCCTCGTGCCGAGTACGGTTCACTTCACCGTGTGCGTGGCAAGGTTGAAAAGGTCACCTTCTCCCACAACCGGCTGTGGTTCGTCGGGAATGGGGTGTCCGACGACAGCGGCCCAGTATTCTTCTCTGTCGTGCCGCTCACGGACCTCCAGTACCTCGAAGGTGGCGACTGGGGCATCCGCCTGCGAGCAAAGCACAAAGCCGCCGGCGGGCGCCTCGAAATTGATTACTCGGTGTACGACCTGTTCTGGGGTGGCGAGAGCGCCGCGGAACACGCCCTACTGGAGGGGGCGTGGTCCCAGGAGAACCGGAAGGGGAAGAAGAGTCCGTTTGAACGCGGCAACTTTCAGGAGAAGTACGGGGTCCACGTCAACTCACTCGGCACCTACCGCGAAGTGCTGCTCCGCCGGGAGGTGCGGTTCGACCTGATCCCCACGGGCGAGAAGACGGCGCTGTGCGTCAGCGCGAAGGGGACGACGGTCACGTTCCGCGAGGTGTTCATCGGCGACGCCCGAAACGTGGAGGACGGGAAGTACGGTAAGCCGCTGCCGGAGTCGAAACCCCGCACGGTCAAGGTGCCGTTCGACGGCGACTTCTGGGCGTATAAGGTGGACGACGTGTTCTACCTGCTTACGCGCACCGGCAAACTGTACTCGGTGCGCGATAACGCCAAAGGCGAACTCGAAGCGGCCACCGTGTGGGACGTGAAGGACCGCCCGCTCATCGGGGCGATTCAAGACGCCCGGCGCAAGTCGGGATTCGTGTTCGGCACCGACGCTGACCCGAAGCGCGGCGGGCGGTTCGTGTTCGAGATGGCGCCGGTCGCGGACCCGGCGTTCTACGTGACCGAGGCGAAGTCCGGCGACGGGTTCCGCGAGACACAGGACTGCGTCCGCGCGATCAAGAAGCACCTCAAGCAGGATCACCTTCCGCCTGTTGTGGCCCCGGCGCCGCGACCGAAGCCGTAGCGCTCACCCGACCACTTCCAGTTTCCCGCCGGTCGCCCACCGGCGTTCGGCGGGCTTGTCGCGGACCACTTCGTGGTAGAGCGTGTCGCGTTCCACCGGGACGGCCCGCTTCCTCGGACAATCGCCACTTTCCCGGCACGCCTCGCTGTCACGCGCCGCCGAATGCCAGCCCCGGCTTGGGTGGGGCGTCTGGTGTCGTCACCGGTTCCGGCGGCGACAGCGGCACCGCCGCGACCGGCTTCGCCGCCTCCGGCCGCAACTCCGACACCGGCACACCGGCCATCAGTTTCTCCACCTCCGCGCGGTCGATCTCCTCGTGAAACAGCAGCGCGTCCGCGAGGATGTCGAGCTTGTCGCGGTGCGACTTCACTAACTCCTGCGCGCGGGCTTCGGCGTCGAGCAGGATGCGCTGGATCTCTTCGTCGATGAGGCGGGCCGTGCCCTCGCTGTACGCACGCGACTCGTGAATCTCCTTGCCCAGGAAGACGTGCTCCTCGCCCTGCTGGTGGTACACCGGGCCGACGCGGTCGCTCATCCCGAACTGCGTCACCATCGTGCGGGCGATGCGCGTCGCCTGCTTCAGGTCGCCCACCGCGCCCGACAGCGGCTCGCCCATTACGAGTTTGTCGGCCGCGCGCCCGCCCATCGTCATCACCAGCATCGCGACCAACTCACTCATCGAGTGGTCCACGCGGTCTTCATCCTGGTGGAACATCGTCACGCCGCCGGTGCGACCGCGCGGGATGATCGACACGCGATCCAGGGCGTGCGCCGCCGACGGCATCAAGAAGGCGCACAGCGCGTGCCCGGCCTCGTGGTACGCGGTGCGGCGCTTCTCGTCGTGCGAGAACGGCTCTTCGCGCTGACTGCCTAACCGCACGCGGTCGGCGGCGCGGTCGAAGTCCACCTGCTCGAGCTTGTTCCGCCCCGCCCGGACTGCCAGGAGCGCCGCCTCGTTCGCCAGGTTCTTCAGTTCGGCGCCGCTCATGCCGACCATGCCGCGCGCGACGCGCTCCAGATCGACCGCGTCGGACAGCGGCTTGTTGCGCGTGTGGACCTTCAGGATTTCGAGCCGGCCCTTCCACGACTGCCGATCGACCGTGATGTGCCGGTCGAAGCGGCCCGGCCTCAAGAGCGCGGCGTCGAGCACGTCCGGGCGGTTGGTCGCGGCCATCACGATGACCGTTTCCGTCGGCTGGAACCCGTCCATCTCGGAGAGGATTTGGTTCAAGGTTTGCTCGCGCTCGTCGGACCCGCCGCCGTAGCCGGCGCCGCGCATCCGGCCGACGGCGTCGATCTCGTCGATGAAGATGACGCACGGGGCGTGTTCCTTCGCGGTGCGGAACATGTCGCGCACGCGGCTGGCCCCGACGCCGACGAACATCTGGATGAACTCGCTGCCGCTGATGGCGAAGAACGGCACGTTCGCCTCGCCCGCGACCGCCTTCGCGAGCAGCGTCTTGCCGGTTCCGGGCGGGCCGACGAGCAGCACGCCCTTCGGCACCGTCGCGCCGACGCGGGTGTACTTGGCCGCGTCCTTCAGGTAATCGACCATCTCGGCCAGCTCGCGCTTGGCCGACTCCATGCCGGCCACGTCGTCGAACGTGACGCGGCCCTTGCCCTTCTCGTACCGCTTCGCCGGGCTGCGGATGTAGTTGTTGATGAACCCGCCGCCCATCGGGTCGCGCATCTTCGGCAGGATGAAGAAGACGACGAGTGCGATGAGCGCGAACAGGATCACCAGATTCAGGATGACTCCGCCGAGCCACGGGGCCGGGTCGTCGCGCCGGCTGATCGCGACTCGCTCGATCTCGGGCGCGTCGGCGCCGGGCTTCTTCTGCTCCTCGCGGTACTTCTTGTCGGCGGTCTCGATCTTGTTGGTGAGCGCGTTCTGGTCGTTGGAGCCGTGCGGCAGGTTGACCGCGAACCGGCCCTTGGTGAGTTCGAACTTCTGGGCGAGGGCGGAGGTCGGTTCGCGCACCTCCCCCTCGGCGCGGTCGGTGCCGAGCAGCGTGACGGTCTTGAGTTGCCCCGCGTCCTGCAATTCCGTGAACTGCGAGTAGGTGATCTCCTTGTGCGTGTTCTTGAACGCGAGGAACGCGAACGCGATCACGCCGAGCACGATGAGCGCGATCCACCCGCCGGGGAGCAGCGGGTTGGTGCGCTTGGCGGCGGGGGGCTGGGGTCCGCCGGGCGGCGGGTTGTCGTTCTCGGCCATGATATCTCCTCGGTCGCGGGCGTCGTGCCCCGCGCGGAGTGGCGGTGCGGTTGGTGACCCCGGCGTGTGAATGCAGCACAAGCCGTGCCGGTATTGTACGGGGGATGCGTGCGGGAAGTGAACCGCAACCGGCGGAGGTCTGTTTGAAGGCGAGCGGGGGCGTCGGCCCTCCGAGTGCTTCCCACGCGCAAATGAGTGGGAGATACTCGGAGGGCTGACGCTACTGCTTTGCACGACTCATTTTCTCTGGTGGGTTGAAGGGTGGTCTTTGTGTTGTTG
>CANLGS010000388.1 GCA_947490035.1 Gemmataceae bacterium | reverse complement strand
GGGCGGGCACGGCGCCGGCGGACACGGCGGATAGCCTCGAAAACCCCGGGCGTTGCCCGGGGCTGAGAAGTGTCACCCTTTCAGGGTGAAGGCCAGATGCAGTCCTTCGGACTGCGACTCCTCAGCCCCGGGCAACGCCCGGGGGTTTCGGGCGCTACAATACCCGCAGACGCGACTTCGCCCGGAGACCGCCGTGCCACACACCACCGAAGGTTTCTGCTCCATCGACGCGGCCCTCGACGAACTCCGCGCCGGCCGCATGATCGTCCTCGTGGACGACGAACACCGCGAGAACGAGGGCGACCTCGTGATGGCCGGCGAAGCCATGACGCCGGTCGCGATCAACTTCATGATCCGCCAGGCGTGCGGCCGGCTGTGCGTGTCGTTCTCGCGACCGCACGCCGACCGCCTCGGCCTCGACCTCCTGCCCGGCGTCCACCTCGATCCGACCGCGACACCGTTCACGCACAACTTCGACGCGCGCTACGGCGTCAGCACCGGCATCTCCGCGTTCGACCGCTGCCGTACCGTGCAGGTGTGCGCCGACCCCGCGTCCGGTCCCGGCGACATCGTGCGCGACAAGGGCCACATGGACGGCCTCATCGCCAAGCCCGGCGGCGTGCTGGTGCGCGCCGGCCACACGGAAGGCAGCGTCGATCTGTGCCGGCTCGCGGGCTTGCGCGAGGTCGCGGTGATCTGCGAAATCCTGAACGAAGACGGCAGCATGGCGCGCTTGCCGGACCTCCGCGGGTTCTGCGACAAGCACGCGCTGAAGATGTGTACGATCGCGGACCTGATCGAGTACCGGCGCCGGCGCGAGAAGCTCATCACGCGCGAGATCGCGCTGAAGTTGCCCACCGACTTCGGCACGTTCGACCTGTTCGCGTACTCCTCGCTGGTGGACCAGGAACCGCACCTGGCGCTGGCGCTGGGCGGCATCGGCGTGCCTCAAGGCGAGCCGGGAGCGTCAGCGACCGGAGTTCCCGCGATCCCAATTCAAACGGAACCGGTGCTGGTGCGGATGCACAGCGAGTGCTTGACGGGCGACGTGTTGCACTCCGCGAAGTGCGACTGCGGCCCGCAACTGAAGTACGCGATGCAGCAGGTGGCGGAGGCCGGCCGCGGCGTGATCGTGTACATGCGGCAGGAGGGCCGCGGCATCGGCCTGCTCAACAAGCTCAAGGCGTACAAACTCCAGCAGGAAGAAGGGCTGGACACGGTGGAGGCGAACAAGCGTCTCGGTTTCGCCCCGGACCTGCGGCACTTCGGGATCGGCGCGCAAATCCTTCACGACCTCGGCGTGCGCGACATCCGGCTGTTGACGAACAACCCGCGAAAGGTGATCGGGCTGGAGGGTTACGGGCTTCGGATCGTGGAGCGCGTGCCGATCCAGATGCTGTCGGGCGACCACAACCGCGACTACCTGCAAACGAAGAAGGACAAACTCGGCCACCTGCTCGACGAGTTCGACACGGGCGGCGGGGATTGAGGACAAGCCGCTCGCGGCTTCGCAAGATGTCACGGCACCAGTTCGCTGACGGGGATCGTTCCCACTGCGGCGCCGTCGAGCGTGATGGGCACCGCGTCGCCGGGCGCGTAGTCGGTGCGGGTGCGGTACGCCGGCGGGTTCGCGGTCGCGTCCGGGTCGGTGTACACCTCAATCTGCCGATCAACCACGTTGATGATCCAGTACACCGGGATGCCGGCGCGGGCGTACACGCGGCCCTTCTCGCGACGGTCCGAGTACCGCGACGAATCCGCGACCTCGGCGACGAGACCAATTTCGTCCGGCAGTGGGTGGTGCGCGAGGAACGTCCTGTCGTCGCCACGCGCTACCACACCGTCCGGTTCTGGCTCGCTGTCCGACAGTGTGATCGGGAGTTGGATGCGCACTTCCCACCCGTTTAGCAGGAGTCGGTGCAGTCGCTTATCGAGCCACTGGACGCCGACGCCGTGCGGAGTGTTGTGCGACATTTTTTGCACCAAGTAACCTTCGAGCAGTTCGATCGGGTCGCCGTCCTCGAACACGCCGTCTTTGATCATCTGGTGGTATTCGGCCACCGTCACCTTTGGGTAAAGCGCGCGCGTCAGGAACGACTGCGGGACGGGTGCAACACGAGTGGTCATAGGTTTCCTCCGGGTCGTCGCATCTCGTATACCACACCGGCGGCGGGCGCGAAAGCCGAGCTTTCGCGCCGTGCCGTGCCTTCCCTTCGCGTCACACCAGCACGTCCTTGTTGTCGAAGGTGCCGCGCATCTGCTTGCGGTACACGTGGCCGTTGCCATCGACAATGCCCTCCGTCGCCTTCACCTTCACGAACGTGTCCGCCAGCGCCTCCGACTCCTCCCACTTCAGCGGGGCGTCGCCGTCCACCTGGCAGAACAGCGCGTGGTCGAACCCGGCCTCCTCCGACACTTTGCCGTCGTGGATGTGAACCGTCGGGAAGAACAGCGCCTTCTTGTCCGCTCGCGGGAACTCGAACGCCATCGGGTGAACCTTGCTCTGGCCCTTCTCCGGCTTCTTCAGTTTGAACACCGCGAACCCGAACTCCTTGTACTGCGGCAGCTTCTCCCACACGCCGTCGGGCAGCCGGAACTGCTTGTCGAGCCGGTCGAAGTCCTTCACGGTCGGCACGAACGACGCGACGAAGTCGCCCACCTCGACCACCACCAGCGAGTTGCCGGGCGCGTCCTTCTTTGCACCGCGGTCGGGCGCCTTGTCCTTCGGCACCGGGAAGCCCTTCCGCAGGTCCGCGAAGAAGTCCTCGTACTTCTTGAGCGAGATGAACTTGACCGCGTCCTCGGCCGACGCCTTCGGCGTCGGGATGGGGAGGATCATCGCGATGTCCGCGGCCGACTTGAACGACATGCTGTAGACGAGGAACTGCCGATCATCCTTCGCGGCGCGGGCGAAGATGTTCGTATCCGCGACGACATCGACCTTGCCAGAGAAGCAACACATGAACGTGATCCTTTGGGTGAAGGGGACGGAGTGATTATCGCACCGCGGCGGAGGTGATGTCAAAAGCAGAAAGCCCGGCCTCATGGCCGGGCTTTCGTGTCACGCTCGAATTACTTGTCGCGGGCGGTCTCGCCGAGCGCGGCCTGTGCCGCGGCCAGCCGGGCGATGGGCACCCGGAACGGCGAGCAGCTGACGTAGTCCATCCCGACCTTGTGGAAGAACACCACGCTGTCCGGGTCGCCGCCGTGCTCGCCGCAGATGCCGATCTTCAGGTGCTGGTTGTGCTTCGCCTTACGCGACGCGCGGCCGTTCTTGATGGCGAGGTCGATGAGTTGCCCGACGCCCGCCTGGTCGATCGACTCGAACGGGTCGATGGCCCAAATCTTCTCCTTCAGGTACGCCGCGCGGAAGCCGTTCATGTCGTCGCGGCTTACGCCGAACGTCATCTGCGTCAGGTCGTTCGTGCCGAAGCTGAAGAACTCGGCTTCCTCCGCGATCGGTCCGGCCATCAGCGCCGCGCGCGGGAGTTCGATCATCGTGCCGACCTGATACTCGAACTTCGTCCCGGCTTTCGCCATCGTCTCTTCGGCCACCAGGATCGCGCGCTTCTTCAGGATGATGAGTTCGTCCGCGGTGCCGATGAGCGGGATCATGATCTCCGGCAGCACGCTCTTGCCCTGCTTCTTCACCTCGATCACCGCCTCGATGATGGCGCGCACCTGCATGTCGCCGATCTCGGGGTAGACGATCGGCAGCCGGCACCCGCGGAACCCCATCATCGGGTTGGACTCGTGCAGCGCGTCGACCCGCTCCTTCACCTGAGCGACGGTCAGCCCCATCTCGCCGGCCATCTCCTCCTGCCCCTTCGGGTTGTCGTCCTTGGGCAGGAACTCGTGCAGCGGCGGGTCGAGCAGCCGGATGGTGACCGGGTAGCCGTCCATCGCCGCGAACAGGCCGATGAAGTCCTTCTTCTGGAACACCAGCACCTTCGCCAGCCCGGCCGCGCGGGCCTCCGGCGTTTCGGCCAGGATCACCTCGCGGATGGACGAGATGCGGGCCTTCTTCTCGGCCTCGTTCTCGCCGGTGAAGAACATGTGCTCGGTGCGGCAAAGCCCGATCCCTTCGGCGCCGAACTCGCGTGCCTTCGCGGCGTCGGCCGGGGTGTCGGCGTTGGTGCGAATCTTCAGCTTCCGCACCTTGTCGGCCCACGTCATGAGCGTGGCGAAGTCGCCCGTCATCGAGGGCGCGATGGTCGGCACCTTGCCGATCATCACGTCGCCGGTGGTGCCGTTGATGGTGAGGAACTCGCCGGCCTTCACGGTCTTGCCCGCGATGTTGATCGTCTGCGACGCCTCGTCGATCTTCATGTCGCCGCAGCCGACGACGCACGGCTTGCCCCAGCCGCGCGCGACCACGGCCGCGTGGCTCGCCTTGCCGCCGGTGCTGGTGAGAATGCCCTTCGCGAGGTGCATCCCGGCCACGTCTTCCGGCGACGTTTCCTTGCGCACGAGCATGATGTGGTCGTGCGGGTGCTTGGCCGCGTGTTCGACAACCGCTTCGGCGGAGAGCAGCACGATGCCGCTCGCCCCGCCGGGGCTGGCCGCGATGCCCTGCGCGACCGGCATGTTCTTCGACTTCGGGTCGAGTTGCGGTTGGAGCAGGTGGTTCAAGCTGTCCGGCGCGACGCGCTTGATGGCGGTCGTCTCGTCGATCATCTTCTCCTTCACCATCTCCACCGCGATGCGCACGGCCGCGGTGCCGGTGCGCTTGCCTGAGCGCGTTTGCAGCATGTACAGGACGGTCTCCTGCACCGTGAACTCGATGTCCTGCATCTCCTTGTAGTGCTTTTCCAAAGCCGCGCGGATGCCGACCAACTGCTCGTACACCTTCGGCATCTCGTCGTTCAGTTGCGCGATCGGCTCCGGGGTGCGGATGCCCGCGACCACGTCCTCGCCCTGCGCGTTGATGAGGTAGTCGCCGTAGAAGACGTTCTCGCCGGTGTTCGGGTCGCGCGTGAACGCGACGCCGGTGCCGGACGATTGGCCCATGTTGCCGAACACCATCGCCTGCACGTTCACCGCGGTGCCCTTCAGCCCGGTGATGCGCTCG
>CANLGS010000387.1 GCA_947490035.1 Gemmataceae bacterium | reverse complement strand
GCTCCAGCGCGTCGTCGAGTTTGTCGATGTCGTGCCAGGCTTCGTCGAGCGCGAACCCGCTGCGGAGGACTTGTAGGCGCAGGTGGTCTTCCTCGTTGACCATCACGCTGGCGGTTTCGGTCGGGTCGAACGCGACGCCGCGCGGCCCGTCGAGACCGCCGGCGAGTTCGCGACTGATGAGCTGCCGTTCCACGAGGAACTGCCGGTCGAGGGCCGCCATCGACGGGATGTCAATGTATTCGAGCTTCAGCGCCGTGTCGGACTTGGCAATCGCCTCCTTCGCGCGGGCGATCACTTCCACCTTGTGCGCGGCGGTGGCGCGGGTGGCGAACGGCAGGTCGGCGAGGTTGCGCGCCAGCCGGATGCGCGTGGACACGACCACGTCCGACTCGGGGCCGGTGCCGCGGAGCCATTCGCCCAGGTTGGGGAGCAGGCTGTCGAGGTTCATGTCAGTTAGTTCCAGGTGGGCAGTGGGCAGTGAGCAGTGAGCAGTTGAAGACAGGAAACGGTCGCCTTTAACTGCTCACTGCACACTGCCCGCTGCCCACTGTTCCGAGCGGCGGATCAGGTCGCGGAGCCGCGCCGCCTCTTCGTAGTCTTCGGCCGCGACCGCCGCGTGCATCTGCTTCTGCCAGTCGTGGAGGCGCACGGCCCGCGGCGTTTTACCCGCGTGGGCCAGCGACCGGTGGATGCGCTCCAGCAGCGGTTCCAGGGTCGAACGTAGCGATTCGTAGTCGTGCGGGCACCCGAGTCGGCCGGCGGCCTTGAACTCGGCGACCGTCATGCCGCACACCTCGCACGTGGTCGCGACCGGTTCGGCCGCCGGGCCGGTTGCTCCCGGCACCGTGTTCCCTTGCGGGAACGGGCTGGTGAGCAGGCCCATGAGCGCCTTCAGGTCGATCTGCGGGCCGGGCGGTTCGGGGATGAGGTTCCGCTCGCGGGCGCACTGCTCGCACAGGTGCAGCTCCCGCTTCTTCTTGTTCACGATGTCCGTCAGGTGGACCGTGGCCGGGTTCTCGCAAATCTGACACTTCACCACAACCCCCTGTCGGCCGTCCCAGGTCGCATGGGCGGAATTGTCTCTTCACCCGCTTCACCACCCGCTCCCTGACGGTCGCGGTTCGCCTATTGTTGGTGAACCGCGACCGTCAGGGAGCGGGTGGGCGCGCCTGTCAGTCGTTTTCCAGTTCCTTGATGCGGTCGCGGACGCGGGCCGCTTCTTCGTAGTTCTCTTCGGTCACGAGCTGCTGGAGGCGGCGGCGCAGCGCGGCCAGTTCGACCTGCTCGCCCTGCGAGCGGGGCAACCGGCGCGGGGCTTTGCCGACGTGCCGCACGTCGCCGTGGATGCTCTCCAGCAGCGGCAGCAATTCCCCCTTGAACGCCTCGTAGTCGTGCGCGCAGCCGAACCGCCCGTGGTTGCGGAACTCCAGGTACGAGAGGCCGCACGCCTCGCACGTCGGACCGGCGAACACCTCCTCGGCGGGTTCGGCCGCGTCGTCCAGGCCGGACGCGGGCTTCTTGGGCGGTCCTTCCAGGTACCGCTTGGCGCAGTCCTCGCACAGGTGGACCTCCTCGAACCGGTCCTCCGGGAGCACTTCGGTAATGTGGTAGGTGGCTTGCTTCGGACACCGTAGGCACTTCATCGGCCGCCCCTCCTGAATGTGCATTCTAACAGCGGGGGCGCGCATTGTCAGTGTCATTGGTGCGCGCGATGCCCGCGACGCCGCGAGCGGCGGAAGAGGCGGCGCGAAACCCATCTTGTCCCACTCGTGGGATAAGAGTTACCTTCCCCGTCTCTGAGAACCGTGGCGAAGGTGCGCACCATGCCCGACACACCGACCGGCGGATTTCGCGAACGGCCCGCGTGGCTGGTGGCCGCGGTCGCGGTCGTGGTCGCGCAGGCGGGGCTGGCGCTGGCGCTGTTCGGCCCGGCGCGGCAGTGGTCGGCCGTCACCGACGACCGCCCCATTCTTTCCGGTCGCCACCCACTTCACTTGTACCACGGAACGCTCGGCGCCGCGGCGTTCCGCGACCACCGCACCGCGACCTGCTACGACCCGGCGTTCCAGGCTGGGTACCCAAAGACGCCGGTGTTCGACGGCGGCTCGCGGCCGGCGGAATTGTTCGCGCTCGCCGGCGGGCGTGGCTACCGCCCATCCGCGTACAAGCTCGGCGTGTTCGCGTTCCTGCTGCTGGTGCCGGTCGGGTTCATGGCGGCGGCGCGCGGCGCGGGGCTGCCCGCGGGCGCGGCGGTCCTCACCGGCTGTTTCGGCGTGCTAATCGGATGGTGTCCGGCCGTGCGGCTCATGCTGGAAGAAGGGCAGATCGACTTCCTCGCGTCGGGTCTGGCGGCGGCGGTGTTCGTGCCGTGGCTCGGGCGGTACGCGCGGCAACCCGGTCCCGAGTCGTGCCTCGTCCTCGCGGGGCTGTCGCTGGTGGGCTGGTACTCGCACCCGCTGGTGTGGGCCGGATTGTTCCCGGTCTTGTTCCTCTTCTACCTCGTGTTCGCCCCGCAGCACGGTCCGGGCTGGCACCTCGGCCTCGCCGGGATCGCGTCGGCCGGGGTCGTGCCGAACGCGTGGTGGCTACTCGACTGGGGCAAGTACTGGTGGCTGCGTCAGCCGTCGGCAAGCGACAACATCCCGCTACCGCAGTGGGAAGCGGTGCTGGGCGAACCGGGCGACTACGCGAACCTGTGCGCCGGGCTGCCCGGCGGGCCGGTGGTGCCGCTCGTCGCGCTGGGTGGGTTGGTGCTGCTGTGGGTCAGCGGGCACCGCGCGGCGGCGTGGCTGGCGCTCGTCGCGGCGGTGATCGCCATTGTCGCGGCGCGGTTCGCGGCGGTGTGGCCGCGCATCCCGACCGACGTGCCGGGGCGCGTGGCGCCGCTCGCGCTCGCGCTGTTGGCGCCGGCCGCCGCGTTCGGCGTGTGGGAAGTGCTGCGCCGCGCCCGCGCGGCCAGCGTCGGCGCGGTCGTCGCCGCAGTGGGACTGCTCGCCGTCGGCTGGGCGGATGGCCCTGGGGCGCCGCTCGCGGACGCGGCCGGCATCCACACCACGCCGTTCGTCCTCGGCTTCACGCCGCAACAGAGGCGATTGCTCGACGCGATCAACGAACACACCACACCCGGCGCGCGCATTCTGTGGGACGACGCGGAGCAGCGCCCCGGCTGGAACTGGCCCGCGCTCCTGCCGCTGTACACGGGGCGCGCCTACCTCGGCGGCCTCGACACCTACGCGGAGATCGAACACGGGCACTGCGCGCTCTCCGACCAGCGCCTGAACGGGCGCCTACTCGCGGACTGGACCGACGCGGAGTTGACCGCGTACTGCCGGTGGTACAACGTCGGCTGGGTGGTGTGCCGCGGCGCGCGCACGACCGAGCGGTGGGAGAAGTACCCGGCGGCGAAGGCGGTCGCGCGCCTGACCGAAGGCGGGAAGCCGGTGGTGCTGTTCCGGATCGACCGCGCGCACTCGTTCGTACTCGACGGCCACGCGGTCTGGGAGTCGGCCGACTCGAAGCGGATCGTGCTGACCGACGTGCGCCCCAACGCGGACGGCGAAATCCACCTCAGCCTCCACGCCTTCGAGGGGCTGCGCGTGTACCCCAGTTACGTGACCATCGCCCCGCTCCAAGACCCCACCGGCCGCGACCCAGTCCACCACATCCGCCTCAGAACCCCCGGCCCGGTGCCGCGCATCACCCTCGTGTGGGAACATCCTTGACGAGTCGAAAGTCGTAAGGTCGAAAGTCATAAAGTCAAAGACTCGACCTCTTTGGCCTTTGGTTTCGACTTTACGACCTTCGACTTGATGACTTTCGACTCAAGATGGTCTTGACTCCCTTTCCCGCGCGGCTATCTACCGCGGCTCAATCGAAACACAGTGTTCGCGGGGGGCGGCCCGGTTCGGGGGAACCGTGCCGGTCATCGTTCACGGACGAACAAGGACGAACGCATGAACCGGGCGTGGAAACTCGCGGCGGGGATCAGTCGGCGCAACTTCCTCGCGCTGTCGGCCGCCGTCGGCGCCGCCGTGGTGGGCTGTAAGCACGGCGATGCAGCCAAGGTGCAGACGCGGTCGCAGATCGGCGAAGACCCGGCCGACGCGGACGCGGTCGCCACCATCGGCTCGAAGACCTCCGTCGGGAACACCGAGTCGCTCGTCGTCAGCGGCGTCGGGCTGGTGTTCAACCTGCCGGGTACCGGCAGCAGCCCGCCCGCGGGCGAGTGGCGCACCCGGCTCGAAGACGCCCTCAAGAAGACCAAGCGCGACCAGGCGCTGAACATCAAAGAGTTCCTCGACAACCCGACCCGCACCACGTCGCTGGTGCTCGTGTCCGCGCTCGTCCCGCCGGGCGCGCGGAAGGGCGAGCTGATCGACGTGCAGGTGACGCTGCCGGAAGACAGCAAGACGACGAGCCTTCAAGGGGGCGAGCTGTTCCCGACCGAACTCATCACCTTCGACACGACCGGGAACGTCGCGTCGCAGGTCAACACCGGGACCAGCGGCGGCGGCGGGCGGTTGCTGTCCGGCAACGTGTGGGCGCGGGCGCAGGGCGCGCTCGTCGCGGGCAACTTCGTGGCCGACGACGGCGCCACCGGGAAGGCCGATACCGACGCCGACGGGCGACCGCTGTACCGCGCCGGGTTCATCAGCGGCGGCGCCCGCGTCACCATGAACCGGGCATACTACCTGCTGCTCAACGCCAACGACCAGAACCCTCGGGTCGGCGCCGCCATCGCCGAGCGCCTCAACAGCACCTTTCACACGACCGCCGACCCGAACCTGAAGGTCGCCGACGCCAAGAACCGCGAACTCATCCTCGTGAACGTGCCGACCGCGTACCGGCACAACCACTACCGGTTCCTGCTCGTCGCGCGGCAGGTGCCGTACAACCCGCTGCCCGCCGTGAGCGCGTACCGGCAGAAGCTCGAAGACGAACTGATGGACCCTTCGACCACACTGACCGCGGCGGTGAAACTCGAAGCACTTGGCGGCGACTGCCGGCGGAGCCTGAAGGTCGGGTTGGAGAGCGCGTCGCCGTGGGTGCGGTTCGCGTCCGCGGAGGCGCT
>CANLGS010000386.1 GCA_947490035.1 Gemmataceae bacterium | reverse complement strand
TCCAGCCCTTCGACCCATCGTATGTCGCCGATGTAGGGCTTGTCCTTACCCTCGTCGCAGACGGCTTCCAGTTCCCGCCACAGGGCGTCCCCGTCGCGGGACAGGTTGCGGACGCGGCGGGCGAGTCGCGTCCGGTCCTCCGGGCCGAACGCCGGCGCGGTCTGGAGGTCGGGCTGGTGCGGGCGGACGAGGCGCGGGTCGGCGTGGCACAGGAGCCGGGCAATCATCCCCAGGTAGTCCCGGCCCATCGCGGGGCGACCGGACCGGCCGGTCAACTCCTCGACGGCCCACCGGACGGTGGCCTCGGACTGGGTGAGGAGGGTGATCGGGTACAAGAACCGGAACGCGCTGGTGCGGCCGTACCGGTCCAGGGCGTCGATCACCACCGGCATGACCGACGGGTCCGGGCTGTGGGCCTCGGCGAAGTAGTGGAGGGCGGCGAACCGCGCGTCCACGTCCGGGTGGAGCAGCCCCTGCTTGATCGTGTCGGCGGAGAGTCGGGGCACGGTTCCCCCTTCGGGTCGGTGGTCGGGGCTTCCCGTTTCGCCGGGGAGCAACACGAGTGGAGATCAGTGTATTCGAGGGCGTCCGGCGTGTGCGTCCCGCGTCGGTCGGGTTCCGGGGTCACGGCACCGGAACGTAAGCGTAACCGTCGCCCTGGCGGTTGATGACGACCGTCAGCGCGGCGGCGGCGACCGGCACGTCCCCGGTCACTTCGGACTGCTCGAACCCCTTGTAGCCGAGTGCCTGCCCGCACACGAACACCTCCACCCCCGCTTTCTTGAGGGCGCGGATCAACGGGAGGTTGGGGTTCGTCGCGACCCCGAACCGGGTCTTGTAGGCCGCGTCGGTCAGGACCGCTTTGGTGGCCTCGCCGTGCAGCACCACGACCACCTTCACGTCGTCCGCCTTGAGTCCCGCCGCGCCGTACAGGTTGAGCAGAAGGGCCGCCCGCACCAGCCCCTTGTTGGCGTCGGCGGGCTTGGCGTCGGCGGTCGCGTCGAACACGACCTTCGCCCCCTTCCGGGGCTGCTCGGCGGCCTTCGGCAGCGGGACCACCCCGCCGTAGCCGGCGACGAGCGGGTAGGCGAGTTTGTCGTCCGCCGACCGGACGGCAGACGCGCTGATGAGGCCGATACAAACGGTCAAACTCAGTGTCCGACGCATGGCGGTTCTCTCAGGACGGGTCGGGTTGGTGGAGAAGGTAGGTCTTGTACCCGCCGCTCAGGTTCGACACCGCGTACCCGGACTGCGTCAGGATGCGGGTGGCGAGGTAGCCCCGCTGCCCGACCTGGCAGTAGGCGACCACGGGGCGGCCCTTCGGCACGTCCGCGAGCCGGGCGCGGAGTTCGTCCACGGGGACGTTGACCGCGTCGGGAATGTGGCCGGCGGCGTACTCCGAAGGCGTTCGCACGTCGAGAAGTAGGGGCTTATCGGCGCTCGCCGCGACCGACTCCCAGTCCACCTGCGGGTGGTCGCCCCGCAACAGACCGGCGGCCACGAAGCCGAGCATGTTCACCGGGTCTTTCGCCGACCCGTACTGCGGCGCGTAACAGAGTTCCATCTCCTCCAGTGCGAAGACCGTCATCCCGGCCTGAACCGCGACCGCCAGCACGTCGATCCGCTTGTCCACGCCCGCGCCGCCCGCGCCCTGCGCGCCGAGCAACTTTCCCGTCTGCGGGTCGAACAGCAACTTCAGCGTCATCCCCTCTGCGCCGGGGTAGTACCCGGCGTGGTGAGCGGGGTGGACGTACACCTTGCGATACGGCGTTCCGATTCGCTGCAACACCTTCTCGGACGCCCCGGTCATCGCCCCGGTCTTGCCGAAGAACCCGACGATGGCCGTACCCTGAGTTCCGCGATACCGCGTGTCCCGCCCGAAGGCGTTGTCGGCGGCGATTCGACCCTGGCGGTTCGCAGGCCCGGCCAGCGGCACCTGGGTCCGCTCCCCGGTCACGGTGTCTGTCGTCTCGATCGCGTCGCCGACCGCGAAGATGTCCGGGTCGGAAGTCCGCAGCCGGTCGTCCACCCGGACCCCGCCACGCGGCCCCGTCTCCAGACCGGCCTCGACCGCGAGCGGGTTCTCCGGCCGAACGCCCACGCCAACAACGACCAACTGGGCCGGCAGCACCGCGCCCGACCGCAGTTGCACTTCCATCCCGCCCGGTGTCTCGCGGATGCTCTCGGCGGTATCGCGGAAGACGAGCCTGACGCCGTTCTCGCGCAGGCACGCGGCGAGCGGGGTCGTCATCTCGGCGTCGAACGGCGTGAGTATCTGCCGGTCGAGTTGAACGACCGTGGTGGCGACGCCACGGTGAACCAGGTTCTCGGCCACCTCCAGGCCGATGAACCCGGCCCCGACGATCACCGCTTCCCGGACGCCGGCGTCCACGGCCGCCTTGATCCGGTCGGCGTCGGCGAGCGTGCGCAGGGTGAACACGTTCGGCAGGTCGATGCCCGGAATCGGGGGGCGGACGGGAGCCGCGCCGGGAGCCAGGATGAGTTTGTCGTACCCCTCGTCGTACCCCCGACCCGTTGCGAGGTCGCGGACCCGGACGACCTTTCGCGGTCGGTCAATGGCCTCGACTTCGCTCCGGGTTCGCACGTCGAGCCGGAACCGCTCGCGGAGCCGACCGGGCGTGGTAACGAGCAACTTCTCCCGGTCGGGGATGACGTTGCCGACGTGGTAGGGCAGTCCGCAGTTGGCGAACGAAACGTCCGGGCCGCGCTCGATCAGGACGATCTCGGCGTCCTCCGACAGTCGGCGGGCGCGGGCGGCAGCGGACGCGCCCCCGGCAACCCCACCGACGATGACCAGCTTCATGACCGCGATTCCTTCCTGAGTGGCTCGTCGAACGCTTCACGCGCTCGGCGGGCGGGTCGTCACTTCGGCGGTTCGGCCGGCTCGAACCCGGCCTTGAGCAGGTCCTTGTAGCCCGGCTTCAGTGGCCGCACGTCGTAGCCGAGTTTCTTCAGTTCGTCCGCCGCCTTCAGGGACCGGACACCGGACCCGCAGTGGAGGTAGACGATCTTGTCTTTGGGCGCGACGCGGGCCACGTCTTCGGCCTTCGCCCCGTCCTTCAGAACGCTCAACGGCAGCAACTTGGCGTCCTTGAGGTGGCCGTCGTCCCACTCACTCTTCTCGCGCACGTCGAGCAAGACAGCCTTGCCGTTCGCGATGGCTTTCTTGACTTCTTCTGGCGTGTCCTTCGTGTGGTCCGCCGCCCGCGCGGGGGACAGGATCGCGGCCAGCCCCACGACTGCCGCCCCGATCAGAACTCCGAACTTCATCATCGCGTTGTCCTCCCGTGTTGCCGTTCGACAGTCCGCTGGAGCGGAGTCAGATGGCGGGTTGTTGCGCTTCGGTGCCCGCTGGTGCGGGGAGATTCGTTACGGCACATTGCGGGGCGCTCGCGGCGGTCGGTGGGACAGCGAACCGGTTCCAGGGCATCCGGGCGAGCAACAGGCCCATCCCGCAGGTGTCGGTCAGTCCGGCGAAGAGCAACCCGGCCCCGATGAACGCCGACAGGCCGATGAACGCCGGGTGAACGAACGCTCCGAGCGCCGCCCCGATCAGAACCAGGTGACCGGCGGCGATCCGCACCTGGCGTTCGAGCGAGATCGCCTTCTTGCCCCGCGCGACCGGCAGACCGCACTCCGCCCAGGCGCGGGTTCCGCCCTCGACGTTGACGACGTTGGCGAACCCCGCTGCCAGGAACTTCTCGCACGCCTGTCGGCCCCGGCTGCCCGATTGACAGATGACGTACAGCGGCTGGTCGGGTTGGCCGTCGCGGGCCGCCAGCAGCACTTTCGGGTCGAGTTCGGAGAGCGGCACGTTGCGCGCGGCTTCGGCGTGGACCTCGCGGAACTCGACCGGGGTTCGCACGTCGATCAACTCCACCGGTTGCCCGGCTCGCCGCCGTGCGGCCAGGTCGCGCGGGCTGATGGTCGGAACGTCCATGTGATTCCCCTGGGTCGCGGTGTCGGGACTGGAAAGGCTCGTTCAATCACACTCACTCGTCGTCCGGGGCGGCGAACCGCTCGCGGATACAGCCCATGAGCTTCTTGAGGCACGGGTCGGTTACCCGGTAGTAGACGCTCCGCCCGTCCCGCTCCGGGGCGAGCATCCCGCACCGCTGCATCAGCCGCAGGTGGCCCGAAGCGATGTTGCTGGGAATGTCGCACTTCTCGGCGAGTTCGCCCACGGTGTAGCGGTCCTTGAGGAGCATCTCGACGATCCGCAGGCGGTGCGGGTGGGCGAGCGTCTTGAGGCACTCCGCCGCCGTCGTCAGGCGGTCGAGGCCGATCAGGTCATCCGGCGCTGGCACGCGGGCGGGCATATTTAGTCCTCCAGAAATCAATATATCTAGACTTTTAGATATGTCAAGGTTGAACAACTGTCCGACGCGTGCCGGCCAAAGGTCAGGGCTTGAAGTACCTGTCCTGCGGCTTGCGGACCACCCCGGCGGCCACTGCGTGGTCCGGGCCGCCGGGCTGCGGCGTCCGGTCGTGCGGAACCGCAACATGGCGGTCAACGCGCTCGAAGGCCGGGCGGTTGGGGAGTGGGGTGAGGATGTCGTGCGGGTGGTCGAGCGGGCAGTTGCGGAGGAGTCGCGTGACGACGTGCGGGAGCGTCTCGTCGGCGTCGCCACGAAGATCGGCGGCCGGGCCTGATCCCGCGCCTTGCAACGGCCGCCGGTTTGCGGCCCGGTCCCGCATCGCTCATTTTTGCTAGGAGAAGAAGAGAAGAGTAAGAGAGAGACTCCTAGCAAAAATGAGCGTTAGCGTGCATCCACGTTGTCGCTCGCGTTGGTCCGCAGAGTCCGTTGACCGGGTTGTCCCCGGAAGCCCTGCCCGCGTGAGCGTTCCCTCTTCTTGCGGGCGTCTCCTGCGCGTGAGCGACGAAGAGGTTGACGAGGTGAAGGATCGGGCGTGAACATTCAGTGGAACTCTGCCTGCAAAGGAGTTGTGGCAACCGCACCCGCCAGCCCCTTCCGTGCCGCGACTCGTTACCCCGCCCGGTTCGTGACCGCCGGCGCGAGCGGCGTCAACTCGACCCACACGAACGGCGGCTCCCGGCGCACG
>CANLGS010000385.1 GCA_947490035.1 Gemmataceae bacterium | reverse complement strand
TCTTCCCCTGCATCTCGTCGTTCGCCTTCTTGATCTCAGTCTGGCGCGCCTGGATCTTATAGCCGACCTTGGCGTTGACGATGACCACGCCGAGGAGCGTGAGCAGGGGGACGACTCCCAGCAGGATCCAGAAGTGGTACTTCTTGGCGAAGTTCTCGCGTTTCATGGTAGAACCCGGTTCGCGGTGGTCGTGTTCGGCGTCGGGAGTCCGCGGGCGGTGTGCCGCGGCGCTACGGTGTGGACCAGGAGACCCGTCGGCGGGTCGGCGCGGGCGTTCGGCTACGGCGCGCTCGCGGTGGGCGGCGTGGACGGGGTCGGCTCGCGCCAGATGACCATGACGACGAACTCGTACCGCGTCTTGTCGCGAACGTCCGGCGGCTTGGGCGCGACCGCCGGCGCGCTCCAGCCGCCGGTGGTGCCCAGACCTGTCCAGGCGGGCGCGAGCGGCGCTGTAGGCGTCTCGGCGGGCGTGCCCGGCATGCCGCCCGGGGGCATCCCGACCGACGGCCCGGCGCCCGGTCCGCCGTCTCGACCGCCCGGACCGCCGGCGTTGCCGCCGCCGACCAGCCCGTCGAGGTACGATTTGTCCCTGCCGATGTTCTGGAACACGCCCGGTTGCGGGGTGAAGTCCGGCCACACGGAGTACACGAACGCGTGGCTGACCTTCCCCTTCACCGGGTCCGGCACGCCGACGATGTACTGACTGACTTTGTCGTCTTTCTTAACGAACCCGTCGGTCCGCTGGAGGTTGCGGAGCAGCGACTTCTCGACGAACCGCCGGCCGTCCTTGTGGTCGGTGTAGCCGCGGATCTCGATCACCCACGCGCCGCTCTCGGCCGCCTTCGGCTTCCACCGGTCGCCGTTGGCCGCGTCCTTCTCGCGCTCGTCGTCCTTCATCCAGTCCGCGATGGCGACGTTGAACTTGGTCTTCACCTGCTCGTCGGCGGCCGTCAGGAACGCGTTGGTGTTGGTCACCCAGCGAGTGTGGACGGTCTCGACGTTGACGAACGCGAGCGCCTTGGGCTTCTCGGAGTTGGCGTCCTCGACGGCCCGATCAACCGGCACGCCCTCGCTCATCCGCTTGACTAACCAGTCGTAGGCCTCCTGCCCGGCGGTGCCCTCGCCCTTCCAGAGTTTCACCTGGCTGAACTCGGCCGGCTCGGGGCTGCCGTTCACCTTCGCGTTGGTCTCGGTCAGGTTGCCCTTGTCGCCCGGTCGCGGGAGGGTGGCGGTGAACACCTCGACCCAGCGCGGCCAGTTCAGCCGCTCCTCCTGCCCGGCGATGATGAGCTTGGTGTCGGCCTGCTTCTTCAGGGACACGGCGAGCTTCTCGTCGAACTGGCTCTGCTGACCGGAGTACGCGGTGTTCGCGTCCTTGGTCATCAGGATGCCCTTGTCGATGTCCTTGTCCTTGAGGGCGGCGTAGGGGGCGGAGAACCCGAACGACATGCCGCCCAGCCCGACGAGCAGGGCCGCGGCCGCGGCCGCCGCGTAGGGCTTCTTGGACCGGATGATGCGGTCCATGCGGATACCCTGCGGGAGCAGGTTGGTCCCGAGCCGCGCCAGCCCCAGCCCCTGCAACCCCAGGCCGTAGGCGATGGGGAAGGTGAGCAGGTTCTCCTGGAACAGCGGGTCGTTGATGACCGCTTCGCCGCCCATCTTCGCGAACCGCGACGGTTTCTTCACTTCGAGCGACAGTTTGTCCGCGAGGTACTTCTGGAGGCCGGGCAACTTGAACGCGCTGCCCAACCCGACCATGTGCGCGACGTGCGCGTCGCGGTGGGTGTTGGTGAAGTAGCCGAGGGAACGCTGCACTTCGCCGACGAAGTCGGTAAGGACCGGCTTGATGGCCTTGAGGATGCTGGCCATGTCCGGGCTTTTCGCGGCGTTGCGCTTGAGGTGTTCGGCCTTCGCGAACGTGAGCTTCAGTTCCTTGGTGAGCGCGCGGGTGAAGTTGTTGCCGCCGAGCGGGATGAGCCGCTGCCAGATGATCTTCCCGCCGTCGGTGATGATGAGCGTGGAGGAGTCGGTGCCCACGTCCATCACGACGGTGCAGCGCCTCTTGCCGCGCGGGGTGTCGTCGTCCTCCTCCGGTTCGGCGCCGTCGGCCGGGTCCGCCTTCGGCTTGAGCAGCTCGTAGGTGGCGAAGTTGACCAGCGCCAGCGGCGACATCTGGATGAGTTGCACTTCGATCTTGCTGGCGGCGTAGTAGCTGAGGTAGCGCGCGATGACGTCCTTCTTCATCGCGAACAGGCCGATCTCGGTCTCGAGCGCGAACCCCTCGATGGTCTCGCCGCCGCCGATCTTCTGGAAGTCCCACTCGACCTCGTCGAGCGGGAACGGGATCTGCTGTTTCGCCTCGAACTTGACGATCTCGGCGATCTTCTTCTCTTCGACCGGCGGCAGCTTGACGAACTTGGCGAGGCCGGACTGCCCGGCGATGCCGATGGCCACGTCGTCGTTCTTGACGCTGTTGCGCGAGAGGAATTTTTCGAGCGCCTCGCGGACGAGCGAGTCCATGTCCGCGTCGGGCTGGGACAGGAGTTTGGCGTGTTCGACGTAGTCGAACGCGGTCGCCGTGGGTTTGCCGTCGATCAGTTCGAGCCGCAGCGCCTTGAGCGCGGACTGGCCGATGTCGATACCCCAAACGCCTTTCGCGACGACCATGATGCGTCTCTCCGAATGCGGGCTACGTGCGTGCCGATGTGCGGGCGGACCGCCACACTATCCGAGGGTGCGAGCGCCCCGTGTGATTCACGGTATCACCCCCGCACCGGTGCTGTCAACGAACTGAACGGTCACGTTACCGAAATGTTGGCGCAAGTCTCGCGGTTAGGCGCGTTCTCCCGAATTAGGGTTGGTCTTTACCCCGAAGGGGTTGTATTCAATAGCCCAGGGTCGCGAGGCTCTGCGATCGCACCCTGGGGCGAAACCGGGCGCGATACGAAGCCACGGTGTTCCGCGCCACCGGTTCCCAGGGTGGCGCCCGCGAAGCGCGTGCTGACCCTGGGCTATTGAATGCAACCCCTAACAGGGTGAAAACCAAACCCAACACCAGTCCCCAGGTGACCCGTGGCCAAGACGTGGGCGAAAGTGGGCGGAGCGAGCGCGTGCGCGCTGGCCGTGTTTGCGGTCGCGTTCCTGCGGAACGAGCCGACCTCGGCCGCGGCGAAGCCCGACCTCCGGCCGTCGGCGCACTGGGTCTTCGACGACGCGGGCGTTACCGGCAAGACGGTCGCGGACCGCGCCGGCAAGCTGCCCGGCACGATTCTCGGCACGCCGGCGCTCGTCGCGGAAGGACCGGTGCCACACCTCCATCTTACCGGGCCGGACGCGGGCGTGATGTTGAAGGAGCGCGCCACCCCGGACGCCGCGTACCTTCCGAAAGAATCGCTGTCGGTGGTCGCGTGGGTCCGCGTCGATGAGCCGAGCGAGTGGGCCGGC
The DNA here is from genome assembly GCA_947490035.1 of Gemmataceae bacterium. Lineage (GTDB taxonomy): Bacteria > Planctomycetota > Planctomycetia > Gemmatales > Gemmataceae > Gemmata. The sequence continues at coordinate 1,644 of CANLGS010000385.1, read as the reverse complement.
ATCTTGGGTTGCTTCCAGGACAACGGCCCGCTCAAGCAAGGTTTCGTGGTCGGCGCGAACAAGAAGAAGTTCTTCTTCGGCCTCGCGGCGCAATCGACCGGGAAGATGACCTATCTGGAGTCGAACACGGATTACCAGCTCGGAACGTGGTATCACGTCGCGGCCGTGTACGACGGCCGGCAGACGCGGTTGTTCGTGAACGGACAGTTGGACGCGACCGGCACCGAGCAATCCGGGCCGGTGGTTTACGCGAAGTCCGCGCCGCTCGTGATCGGCCGCTACAAGGACGACAACGAAGACTTCCCGCTGCTCGGTGCGATCAAGGAGGTGGCACTCTGCCCGCACGCGATCACACCCGAGCAAGTGACCGCGCACTTCGACGCGGATAAGGCGCTCGCGGCGGCTCCGTCGGCCGCGCCCGATGGGCCGGTGTTCGTGGTCGCGCCGTACCTCCAGTACGTCACGCGCACCGGCATCACGATCATGTGGGAGACGGACGACGTCTGCACCGCGGTCGTCGAATACGGCGACACGTTCCCGCCCAAGAAGCAGGCGAAGGTCGAGAAGGCGGACGCGATGGGCGAGGTGCCGCTCGCCGGGCTGGAGCCGAACACGAAATACTTCTACCGCGTCGTCTGCAAGGACGCTCAGGGGCGCGAAGCGGCCAGCAAGCCGATGACGTTCATGACCGCGCCCGGCCTGACGGATGCGTACAGCTTCGCCGTCATCGGCGACACGCAGCGGAACCCGGTTATTACCGGGAAGGTCGCGAAGCTGATGTGGGAACGCCGGCCGAACTTCGTCGTCCACTGCGGGGACGTGGTCGATGACGGCGCGTCGAAGGCGCAGTGGACCGGCGACCTGTTCAAGCCGTGCAGCGAGCTGTTCGGGCGGGTCGCGGTGTTCCCGTGCATCGGCAACCACGAGAAGGACCACCCGCACTACTACAAGTACTTCGCGCTCCCGAAGCCGGAATACTACTACTCGTACACCTACGGCAACGCCGAGTTCTTCGTGCTGGACACGAACACCAAGCGGAACCTGAAAGCCGACGGCGAGCAGTACAAGTGGCTCGATAAGGCGCTCGGGGCCAGCACCGCGAAGTGGAAGATCTGTTACCACCACCACCCGGCGTACTGCTCGGACGACGACGACTACGGCAACACGTGGAAGGGGTCGAGCACCTACGGCGACGTGCGGGTGCGCAACTTCGTGACGCTGTACGAGAAGTACAAGGTGGACTTGGTGTTCAACGGGCACGTTCACGTGTACGAGCGCACGTGGCCGATCCGCGACGGCAAGATCGACCAGAAGGACGGCGTGGTGTACCTGACCAGCGGCGGCGGCGGCGGGAAGCTCGAAGACTTCGCCCCGACCCCGGCGTTCTTCAAGCAGGAGTTCCGCTCCGACTACCACTTTTGCTACGCCACCGTCCACCTGGGCACGTTCAACCTGAAGGCGTTCGACCACGAAGGCCGGCTGTTCGACCAGTTCACAATCAAGAAGGAGTGATTGTTGAACCCCATTAGAAATGTCCGGTGTTAACTCGATAGAAGTGTCCTCCTCACTCAGGCCGAGGAGGACACCCGATGATCGAGGTACAAGACCGGAATCGTGTCGCGATGAGTCAGCGTGAGCGTGATG
>CANLGS010000384.1 GCA_947490035.1 Gemmataceae bacterium | reverse complement strand
GGATGAACGAGTGCCGCTTGCGGTCCGTGCTGGCCTCGTCGCCGGCCACCAAAAGGATGCCCTCGCCGCTCATCTCGGCGAGCGGGTAATCGCTCCGCAACTTGTTGATCGCGTCCCGGTTGAGCGCCGGGCTGAGGAACGTGACCTTGAACTTGGCCGCGTTCGTTTCTTGGCAGTTCGTCAGAAGGCGCTTGGTGTCCTCGCTCACCGCGTCGCCGCTGTCCTGGAAGATGGCGTAGGCGCGGATCGGCTGTTCCAGCCCTTCGAGCAACTGTTTCGTCTGCGGGTTGAGCGTGTAGAAACTGGTGCTGGTGGTGTCGAGCTTGTTCGGCACCCGCATGGCGATGACCGCGTTGACGATGACCAGGACCACGAACATCATCAGGACGGTGAGGGCGAAGTTCGAGCCGTAGATGAACTGGCGGATGGTGGCGTTGTTCCGCTCCTCGGCCCGCGCCGGCTGGGCGGAGACGAACATCAGCGCGCCGCCGGCCACCACCATGAGCAGCGGGATGACGACCCACCGCGCCTCGTTCAGTTCGCCCAGGTCGAGCCACTTGACCAGGCTCCCGCTCCACTGGTAGAAGTACAGCCCGCCGGCGATTATCAGGACCGCGCCGGCCAGCGACCCGATGGTGAGCAGCACCTGGCGCGCCTGCGTGCGCTGCGCCTCGACCGCGGGCGGCTGGGCCTTCGCCAGCAGGAACCCGCCGACGGCGGCGAACGCCACGAACGCGAGGAACGCGACGACGGCGCCGATGATGTAATCGACGCGGTCCGGTTGTGTCACTTCGGCGCCGTCGAGTTTGGCCGGCTTGAACGGGTCTTCGCCCTTGTCCTTCGCGTCCTTCGTCGCGTCCGGACCCGGCGCGGACATCTTGCGGGTCTCGAGGCCCAGCCAGCCGGTGAGCGCCAGGAACACGATGGACGCGACCAGCAGCGCGTACCCGACGCTCTCCCGCTGCGCGCGGATCATCTCGATCACCGGTTCGAGAACCGGCGGGGCGGGCGTCGGCGTCGGGGTCGGGTTCGTCGGTTGCATGGGTGAATCGTGTTTCGTGTTTAGTGTTTCGTGTTTCGTTTAGCCGCAACCCCGAAGGGGTGCGTGTGGTCGCGCCGCGCGCCCCTTCGGGGTTGCGGCTAAACGGACATCGAAGGCGCTAGCTCCAGCGCCGCGTTTCCAGAACCTTGATCGTGAGGAACACGAAGAACACGGCCAGGGACAGCCACAGGAGTACGTCGCGGACCGGCAACTGGCCGCTCAGCGACATCGACCACAGTTCGATGTACGACAGCTTGTTCAGGAACACCTGGAACGTCGGCCCCAGCCCGATGTTGAAGGCGGCGATGACGTAGGTCGCCAGGAACACGAGCATGCCGAGGAACGTGAGGACGGCGGCGACGATCTGGTTGTTCGTCAGCGACGAGAGAAACATGCCCATCGCGACGAACGCGGCCCCGGTCGCGCCGAGCGCGACGTAGAACCCGAGCAGCGGGCGGTAGTCGAACGTGGCGCCGCCTTCCATCCGCAGCACGATCAGGAACAACCCGGCCGGGAGCCAACAGATCATGAAGAACACCCACGTCGCCAGGAACTTGCTGAGTACCGACACCCACTCGCTCACCGGCGCGGTGAACAGCACCTCCAGCGTCCCGTTCTTCTTCTCCTCCGCGAACAGCCGCATCGTGAGCGCGGCCACCTGGAGTTTCAGCGCGATGATCGGGAACAGGGCGACGATGTAGAACCGGACGATCGGTTCCGGCACGATGCCCCGCCCGCCGGCCGACATCTGGTCGATGCGGCTGACGAACTGGACGTACCCGATCCACTGCGCCACGGCCATCCCGCCCAGCACCAGATACCCGACGTTCGAGAGGAAGTACGAGGACAGTTCGCGCCGCACCAGCGTCACGAACTGGCTGTCGGAGCAGGCGCCGAGCGAGACCGCGAGGTACACGAGGCCCAGCCCGCCGATGATGAGACCGCCGGGGACCATGAACGCCTGCGGCGGGGTGGTAACCATCGCCTTCGTGCTGGCGAGCAGGAACACGCCGGCGCACACGACGCCCACGCCCCCGACCGTCGCCCGCAGCCAGATGGGGTACTTCCCCAGCACGCCGAGCGCGACCAGCCCCAAGAACAGTAGGATCACGAGCGCGCGACCGGCGGCCTTCCAGTAGTCCAGCGCCTGCGACGCGTTCCGTAGAACGGACGGGCCGTCGTACAGCACCGTCGGGAACACCGTGCGGGCGAACGCGTAGAAGATCGCGGCGCCGCCGACCGCGCCGAGCGTGAACGCGACCGTGTAGCCGATTCCGTCGTCGGTGTCGGCCTGCCCGAGATACGCGCACAGGAAGCCCAATCCCAGCACCGCCAGCGCCAGCCCCGGACCCGCGAGCCACACCGGTTCCCACACGCCCTTCACCAGCACCCCGAGGCACAGGAGCGAGCCGACGCCGAGCAGCGTGTAGCCGCCGATTCGGTTCAGCAACTCGTCCGTCTCGTGGCGCACGAACGGCACCGCGAACAAGAGCGCGAGGAACCCGGCGCCCAGTCCCCACGGGAGGAAGTAGTAGCCGTTGACCTTCTCGATAGTCCCCTTGAACGGCCCCGGCAGGACCGCCGCGGCCAGCGCCAGCACGAGGAACGTCGCGGCCAACATGCCGTACATGCGGCGGACTTCCTGCTCGCCGTCGGTGACCGCGTGGTAGAGCATCAGCGCGATGCCGAGGCCGGCGAACAGGAACCCCCAGCCTTCGGGCACGATCCGCGCCTGCCCGGTGGCGCGCGTGGCGACCACGACGACCGCGCCGAGGACGAGCAGGAACAGCCCGACGAAGCCGACGAAGCGCGCGAACGTCGGCCCCTCGAGCTTGGTCCCCGAGGGCGCGGTTTCGGCCGTCGCGCGGAGCGTCCCGACGGCGGTCGCCGCGGAAACGGGTTCGGTGGTCGCGGGCGGGATGCTGCTCATATCTTCGCCAGTGTGCAGTGTGCAGTGGGCAGTGGGCAGACAAGACAGGCAGCGAAGCAGAGTTCAGAAAGCAGTCGATCAACTGCCCACTGTCCACTGCACACTGCCTACTCTCAAGCGGCCGGTGTCTTGTCCGGTTCGGTCGGTGCGGGCGTCGGTTCCGTCGCCGCGACCGGCGCGGGCGCCGCAACCGCGGTCTCCTGGCGCCGGCGCACCACCTCGTTGAAGATCGCTTCCAGGCTCGGCCGCTGGACCTCCACGCGGCGCAGCCCCCAGCCCTTCGCGGCGATGCGCCCGGCCAGTACCTCGCGGTGATCCTTGCGGTCGCGCGACCGCACCTCGAAGCCGGTCAGGTCGGACTCGATCGTCTTCGCTTTGACGGACGCCACTTCCGGCTGGTCGCGCAGGAACGCCGTCACCGCGTCGGTTGGGCCGCGGACTTCCAACAGGTACGACGCTTCGCGGGCGTCGATGGCCTTCTTCGTCTCGTCGAACTTGATGCGGCCCTTGTCGATGATGATGACGCGGTCGTACACCTTCTCGACTTCGGGCAGAACGTGCGTCGAGAACAGGATCGTGTGTTGCCCGCCGAGTTCCTTGATGGTCGCGAGCGTCTCGCCGATCTGCACCGGGTCGAGGCCGCTGGTCGGCTCGTCGAGGATGAGAATGGGCGGGTCGGCGAGGAGCGTGTCGGCCAGCCCGACGCGCTGCCGGTAGCCCTTCGACAGCGTGCTGAGGAGGCGGTTCTGCACCTCCTTGACGCGACACTTCGCCATGCAGTGGTCGACGCGGGCGCGGCGGCCGTGGCGCTCGACGCCCTTGAGCTTGGCGCGGTACGTGAGGTACTCGTGGACGCGCATCTCGCCGTACACGGGCACGCTTTCGGGCAGGTAGCCGATGCGCCGGCGGACCTCCATCGACTGGTACATCACGTCGTAGCCGTTGAGCCACGCGTACCCGCTGCTCGCGGGCAGCCAGGTCGTGAGGATGCGCATGCAGGTGGACTTGCCGGCACCGTTGGGTCCGAGGAACCCGACGAGTTCGCCGTGCGGCACCTGAAAGGTGACGTCGTCCACGGCCTGCACGGAGCCGTAGTTCTTGGACAGGTTCTGAACGTTGATCGCGGGCGTCTGCATGTTCGAGCGTCTCGATGTCGCGTCAGTGGTGCAGAACGTGGCGAGGGTTCGCCGAGTTGGACGAATCTCAATGATATGACGCGGGGCGGTGCCGACAAGTTGGCGCGGCTCCTTCTCTTGGTGGCACAGACATTCCTGTCTGTGCGGCGGCGCCTTCCAGGCACACAGACAGGAATGTCTGTGCCACCAAGATTCATACAGAAACCGTATGAACACGCACACCTGGACCCCGCCGGCGGGCACGGCCGGACTCATCTTCGACTGCGACGGCACGCTCGCGGACACCATGCCGGCGCACTACAAGGCGTGGCGCGCGCTGCTCGACCGCTTCGACATCCCGTTCCCGGAAGCGCGGTTCTACGCGATGGGCGGGATGCCGACCGCGAGCATCATCCGCGTCCTCGCGGCCGAAACCGGCGTGACGGTCACCGACGTGGACGCGATGGTTCACGAGAAGGAGCGGACGTTCCTCACGCACCTCGACGCGGTGGTCGCCATCGAGCCGGTGTTGGGCATCGCGGCGGCGTATCGCGGGAAGCTGCCCATCGCGGTGGCGAGCGGCGGCTACCGCGACACGATCGCGCGGACGCTGGACCGGCTGAACGTGCGCGACTGGTTCGACGCGATCGTAACGGCCGAGGACACGCCGCGCCACAAGCCGGAACCGGACGTGTTCTTGGAAGCCGCGCAGCGGTTGGGGGTGGAGGCGGTGAAGTGCGTGGTGTTCGAGGACACCGACATCGGTTTAGAAGCGGCCCGCCGCGCGGGGATGGTCGGAGTGGACGTGCGCCCGTGGGTGACGCGACCGGGCTAACCGAGAAGGTCGGCGAGGAGCGAGTGGGGTGTGAGCCGGACATCCCAGACGATGACCGGCGTTCCGTCGAAGTGAACTTCGTAGACGACAACGAGTATCGGTCCAGAGCGCCGGTATTCCGTGAGTCGCACCCCCCGCCAGTCCCGCAATGGGTCGCCCCACGCCTCGGGGTCACTCTG
>CANLGS010000383.1 GCA_947490035.1 Gemmataceae bacterium | reverse complement strand
ATGGGCCAGTTCCGGCTGTTCGGCGTGAAGCAGACCGGCAACGACGACAAACCACTGTTCCCGCTGGCCGCCCCCGTGCTGCCGCTGCCGCCGGACGAGCAACCGGTTCGCGGGCTTGTGATTCCGGTGGAAGAGTCCGCGTACTGGCTGCTCGCGGGCGGATATCTCCAGAAGGCGCGGCTCGCGCTGGTGCCGAATAAGGGACAGGAGATCGTGCTGTCGGGACCGCGGCTCAACGTGGGCGAACCGGTCCACGCGGCGCAGACCAACGCGCGCAAGGACACCGCGTGCGTGGTCGTGCGCTCGCCCAACTCGTCGGGCTGCCGCGCGGTCGTGTTCGACCTGCGCACCGGCGACGTGCGCTGGCAGCGGCAACTCGGGCTGGTCCCCGCGAAGGTGTCGTCGGCGGAGCAAGTCGCGGCCCCGATTCCGCAGGGGGAATCGTTCGTGCTGGTCGATGAGGACGGCGGCATCGTGGTGGTGCCGGCCGCGAGCGGGGTGGGCGTGGGGCAGTCGCTCGCGGCGCCCGAGGCGTGGGTGATCGCGAACGCGCCCGCGAACGCGACCGGGCCGACGGTCGTGACCGCGAGCGCCGACGGGAAACTGGTGTTCGCGCTCACACCGGTCGCGGGGCGCGAGGGTAAGGCGAAGTTCGTCGTGCGCCGCGTGGCCGGCGGCAAACTGTTGGGGAAGCCGGACGAAGGAGACGAGGTGAACGCGCCGGCCGACCTCGCGGGCCACCCGGCCGTGGTCGGCGGAAGCCTGCTCATCCCGACGAGCGACGGGTCGGTGAACCGGTTCGTGCCGGGCGCGGGCGTCACCAACCCGCCGGAACTGATTCCGGGTCCGTCGTGGCGCGGCGACCGCACGCCGGCGAAGGCCGTGTGTTCCATCACGCCGCTGTCGGACGCCAGCTTCGCCACGTCCGACGGCGGGAAGCGGTTGAGCCGGTGGGAGTGGCCGGTCGCGCCGAACGCGCGGTTCAACCCGGCCGGGTCGTGGGAGCTGCGCGAGGCGGTCGCGGGACCGGGAATCGTTCTGCCGCCGGCCGAACCGGGCGGGGCGCCGCGGTTCGTCGTCGCGGATGTGAGCGGGAGCGTGTGGCTGTACGCGGCCGACAAGACCGGGCTGCACCAGCGCCGCTGGAAGGCCGGCGGCACGAGCGCGATTCCCGCGGGCCGGCCGAGTTCCGGGTTCGCGGCGCAGCCGACCGACGCGACCCGACTCGTCGTCGCCTACGTGGTCGGTGGCCGTGCGGCGGTCGGAATCAGCCCGGACCGCGAAGACCCGCTGTGGGCGTTTCCGCGGACGATCGAGGAAGCGACCATCACCATCGTGGGCGCGCCGCAGCCGGCCGGCGAAAACCGGTGGGTCGTGACCGATCTCGTGGGCCGCGTTCTACTGATCGACGGAACAAGTGGCGACGTGCTGGCGACGCAGACCGCCGGCCTGCCGGGTGCGGCTCCGGCCGCCGCGAGTGCGGTGGCCGCGAACACCGCGCTCACGCCGCTGTCGGACGGGTCCGCGGTGGTGATCGAGTTGCCGCCGAAGAAGTGAGTGAAGGCTTTGGAGGCTTGGGCTTTGTGGCACAGGCTTCCAGCCTGTGCGGCTGCACCCTTCAAGCGCACAGACAGGAATGTCTGTGCCACAAATCCAAAGGCGGGCGGACCGGCTGAAGCCGGTCACCACGAACGAAGCAGACCGGCTCAATACCGCAGGATGAAGTCCATCGTGAACCGGTAGCGGAAGAAGTCCTTCGGTCCCGCCAGCGGCACCTCGAAGCCCGCCCCGAACTGCGCGCTCTCGGTGATCTTCACGCGCCCGCCGACCGTGCCCGTCAGCAACCCGTTCTTCGCCTGCCCGCCGAAGTTAATCAGGTCTCGCCCTTCCGCGCCGATCGGCCGCGCCTTGCCGCCCGTCGTGTACAACAACCAGTTCAACTCCATCAGCGGGTAGAACCGGTGGACGTTCCCGGCGTCGAAGTCCAGGTGCGCCGACAGGAAGTAGTAGTCGCTCCGCTGGTTGTTCGTGCTGAACGAGTAGCCGCTGGTGAGGATGCTGTTGAAGCTGCCGAGCCGGAAGTCGCGGAGGAAGTTCTGCCCGTAGGTCACGTAGGGTACGAGCGACAGCGTGCCGGTGTCCTGGAACGCGGACTTCGAGCCGATCGGCAATTGGAACTGCAAGCCGCCGGCGACGATCGCGCCGTTGTCCTCGCCGCGGTAGAAGGTGTACTTCGGGCCGACCCACAGTTCGGCCAGGCTCACGTCGTCCGGGAACGGCGACGAGTTGCCGGGGTTCACCGAGATGCCGCCGATCTTGTGGAACACGAGCGACCAGCGGTCGGTGATCGCGACCCGCGCCTGCGCGCCGAAGAACGAGATGTTCCCGCCGCGGAAGTCTTTCTGGGTACTCGGCACCTGCTGGTAGATGAAGATCGGCCGCAGTTCGGTGAGCGAGCGCGGGTCTTCCGCCAGGAACGGGTTGCTGACGGGCGAGATGAACCCGTCGAACATGTGGTCGCTGCGGAACCAGCCGCCGTTGCGGTCGCCGATGATCTTCTCGAAGGTCTCGCCGAACTTGCCCGACTCGGACTTTGGCGCCTTCGCGCCGGGCCGGTCGTCCTTGAGTTCCGACCTCTTCGCGAGGAACTCGTTGACCGGGTCAACGGCCGGCGCGGTGTACGCGGTGCGCGCGATGGCGGTGTCCACCACGCGGGTCGGGATGGGCGCCGCGGGTTCGCCCGGCGGCGGCCCGCCGAACGACGGGGCGACGCTGGGCGCGCCGAACCCCGCGGCGCGCTGCGGCCGGCGTTCCGCGGGCGCGTCCACGAACCCGGCGGGCGTGAGGTTGGCGCGCGGCGCGCCGTCCGCGAGGCCGACCGGCGCGCCCAGAATGGGCGGCAGGCGCTGCGTGTTCCGATCGGGGAATACCGGGGTCGAGTCGAACGCGACGGGCGGCCCGCCGGTCGGTTCGAGCGGGCCGAGCGGCTGCGCGACGGCCGGGGTTCCGGTCGCCACCAACGCCAGCGCTACCCACACCGCACGAGGCATGTCCGGCCTCCTTGCCGTTCCGCCCGACATCCTGCCGGGCATCCTTTACATTCGGCAAGCGCGGCAGGCGCGGTTGAGTACCTTCGCGGGGAAATCACACCCGCCGCGGTAACCCTGGGGATATAACCGGGTGAGGTAAACACCCGGCGAACCGCGCCCGCGAGGGAGCGGGTGGAACGTCCACCCGCTCCCTCACGGTCGCGGTTCGCCAAGAGGAGCAACAACATGAAGCGGCGCACGGCGGTGTTGGTGTTCGCGGCGGTACTCGTCGCGGGGTTGTTCGGCAGTTTCGCGAGGGGCTGGTGGGCGGGCGGTCACGAGACGGTCGCGGAGGCCGCGGCGGCGCGCCTGCCGGACGACGTGCCCGCGTTCTACCGCAGCGGCGGCAAGCACCTCGCGCACTTCGCGGTGGACCCAGACCGCTGGAAGAACCGCGAGATGAACTTCCTCCGTCGCGAAGAAGAAGGCAACCACTTCCTCGACATGGAAGACCTGGACGACAAGAAGTTACCGGCCACGAACCGCTACGACGCGATGAAGATGATCTACATCGACCTCAAGAAAGACCCGAACAAGATCGGGATGCTGCCCTACGCGATCATGGAGTATTACGAGAAGCTCGTGGTCGGGTTCTACGACTACCGCAAGGCGCCGACGAGCACCTCGATCCCGATGAAGTGCCTCGTCCACGGCGGCACGCTGGCGCACTACACCGGCGACGCCGCGATGCCGCTGCACACCACCCGCGACTACGACGGGCGCATTCAGCCGGACGGCACCGTGAAGCAAAAGGGCATTCACGCGAAGGTGGACGGCTTCCCGGAGAAGAACAAGATCACGCCGGAGGAGGTGTGTCGCGGGCTGGAGGCGAAGAAGATCGAGGACGTGTGGGTTCACATCAACAAGTTCATCGCGGAGTCGCACACGCACATTCCGAAGTGTTACGAGTTCGACGCGGCGGGCGCGTTCGACAAGCCGACGGCCGAGAGCCGCGCGTTCATCCTGACCCGCGTGCGCGCCGGCGCGCAGCTCACCCTGGACCTGTGGTGGACCGCGTGGCTGCGGAGCGAGAAGCTACCGGGCCACTGGTGAGCGCGGTAGAATGATGCTACATCGACGTGCAAGCACAATACCTGCGCGGGTCGAGCCGAATAACGTGATAGAGGTCAAGCGGGTCGCGTTCCTTCGACGGAGTTCTGGCATGAGTTGTCCATCCGCTTCGGATCAACCCGACGGCGGGAGGATCGAACAACTGGAAAGGACGGTTGCAACGCTAACCGCCCATGTCGCGCAGCTGTCCGCCGATGTTGACGCGGCACGACAGAACGAGCGGGAGGCGTTTCAATCGCTCAACGACCTGCGGCGTGACCACGAGCGGGAAACCGCGCTGCTCAAGCACGACGTGGAGGAACTGCGACGGCGGGTCGAGAAAAACGACGTTGATGAACTGAAAGCCAAACTCGCGCTCCACCGGCAACAAATTGCGAGGCAGGAAGAAGAGCAAGAGCGCCGCCACGAGTTCGTGTGGGCGGTCGTGATAAACACCCTCGGTGTACTGGCCAGTGGTGGCATCGCGGCGCTCGTCGCATACTTCGTCACCCGCCGGTAGACTCTGCGCTGATCTCGACCAACCATGTGCCGGGGCTCACGATGTCGATTGCGTTCAACTGTCCGCATTGCAAAATCCGGTTAACGGTTGGAGATGACCGGCTGGAGAAACGTTCGAGTGCCCTAACGCGAACTGCGACGAATTCGTTACGGCTCCAGCGCTCATCCCGGTGCCGGTCCCACCTCTGCCTCGAGCGAAGCCAGTTCAACCGCCAGTGCGGAATGCGCCCGCACACGAAGAGGAACCTGCGCCTCGGCAAGTGCGCCGGAGAGTCAATTACCCGGAAGCGTTCGTGTGGTGCTTACGGTTCGCTCGTCTTCGGAGGTGTTTTCGGAAATCCTCGCGTGATCTTTTGATACAAGTTCGTTGGCAGATCCCAGAGTTTCAGAAGCCGCTTCTGCACCTTCGTCAACGGCGACAACAGCGTGTGAATCTCACCGTTGACT
>CANLGS010000382.1 GCA_947490035.1 Gemmataceae bacterium | reverse complement strand
GACGCGGAGACCTGGAAGATTCGGCTGGACGCCAAGAACGTGCGGCCCACGAAGCACTACGCGATCATCTCCTGGGATGCCCCGACGGCCGAACTGGATCGTCGGGCCACGCAGTTAGACGACAACTTCGCCGCGTTCTACCTGTGGCACGCGACCCGCGGGGTCGTCCTGCCGGTGCCCTCGAAGCCGCTCGTGGCCGTCCTCGCCCCGGACCCCGCGAAGATTCACGAACTTCACAAGGCGCTCGACGGGCTGCCGCGGACCGACGCGTTTTTCGCCCCCGATCACAACCTGCTCGTACTCTCCCCCGTGCGGATGGACGACATCGGGCAGACCTTCCTGCGGCAGAACCAGCAGGTGTTCGTCAAGGGCTTCAACCGCGAGCAACTTCTTACGGGCACGCTCCCGGCGCTGGACGCCACCGAGCAGAACGGGAGCAGGCCCGACGACGTGGCCCGTGCCGCCACGCTCGCCGCGGTCGAGAAACTCGTTCTCGACGAGGCCGACATCGCCGCCGTGAGCCGCGAGGGTAATCGCCAGTTGATGTACGTGAGCGGCGTCCTGCCGAAGCACGTCACGCTCCCGAACTGGCTGACCAACGGGGCCGTGAACTTCTTCACCCGCCCGCGCGGCCCGGCCTACGTCACGGTCGGCGACGACGACAAGCCCAACATGCACGTCGCCCTGACGACCGGCTACGGCGGGCCGAACTATGTCCACCACCGGTACTTCCGCGACCTCACGGCCAAGAAGGAACTGCCCGCCAGTTCCGACCGACTGCTCGAGAACGTGCTGGGCGATGTCTACTTCAACGGGATCAAGAACGGCGACGACCCTGACCCGGCTCCTCCGTCGAAGAAGGCGAAGCAGCCCGCCGCGGTCGGGATGGGAGGGGATGGCGGAGGCCAACCGATGCCGCCGATGGTCGGCGGCGCGACGCCCCCCACGGACCAGGAAGACCCCGCGATCACCCTGCGCAAGAAGCAGAACCGCCTCGAGATCAAGGCGCACGCGACCTCCTGGGCGCTGTACTACTACCTGGCGAAAAGCCAGCCGGAGCAACTGAAGCGGTACGTCGCGGAGTTGAACAAGCTGCCGCGAGACCTGCCCATCGACGGCCGCACCGCGTATGCCGTGTTCATCCGCGTGTTCAAGCTCTCGGCCACCGACGACGGCCCGGCCGACCCGGCGGCGCTGAAGAAGTTCGCGGACGAGTGGCTCGCGTACATCGGCACCGTTCAACAGGCCGGACACGACGTGCCGCTGCCCGTCGTGGAGGCGCCGAAGCCGGTGGGGCCTGGTGGGATTCCGGGCGGCCCGAAATTGCCCGGCAGCGGCAGTCCGCGCGGGTGACCGCACACGCGGGCGACGGGCCGGGCGCGAACCGCTTGACCTTCCGCCCGCTCTCTTTATGATACCCTCACACCCGCACCGCGCGGGTTTGGGCCGAAGTGGCGGAATTGGCAGACGCACTAGATTCAGGTTCTAGCGCCCGCAAGGGCGTGGAGGTTCAAGTCCTCTCTTCGGCACTCGCAAAGCCCCCGGTAGTTCCGGGGGCTTTGTCGTTATGTGCCGACCGTAACGGGTCCGCTCGCACCGCTGTTGGCGAACCTGCTGTTGGACGAGTCGGACAAGGAATTGGTGGGTCTGTCGTCGGTGCTGCGGTTGGCGTACCATACCCGTGCCACAGGAGGTAACGCATGAAGATCATTCTCGCCAACCCGCGCGGGTTCTGCGCCGGCGTGAACATGGCAATCGAGGCGCTGGAGACGGCACTCAAGCACTACGGCAGCCCGTTGTACTTGTACCACGAGATCGTTCACAACCGGCCCATCGTCGAGAAGTTCCAGGCGCTCGGCGTCGTGTTCGTGGACGACATCTCCGAGGTGCCGACCGGCGGCACAGTGATGTACAGCGCGCACGGCATCTCGCCGCTCATCCGCCAGCACTCGCAACAGCGGAACCTGCGGACCATCGACGCGACCTGCCCGCTCGTCACGAAGGTTCACAAGGAGGCGATCAAGTTCGCGAAGGAGGGCTACACGATTGTGCTGATCGGCCACGAGGGGCACGACGAGGTGATCGGCACGATGGGCGAAGCCCCCGCGAACATGGTGCTGGTGGAAGACGCGGCCGACGTGGACGCGCTGACGCTCCCGGCCGACGCGAAGCTCGCGTTCCTCACGCAGACGACGCTCAGCGTGGACGAGGCGCGAACGGTGATCGACGCGCTGAAGCGGAAGTATCCGCAGATCGTGGGACCGGGGAAGGACGACATCTGCTACGCGACGCAGAACCGCCAGGACGCGGTGAAGCAGCTCGTGGCGGAGGCCAACGTGGTGCTGGTGCTGGGCAGCCAGAACAGCTCGAACAGCCAGCGCCTCGCGGAACTCGCCCGCACCAGTGGCAAGACCGCGTACCTGATCGACCGCGTCTCCGAACTGAAGGACGAGTGGTTCGCGAGCGAGGACGCCGTGCTGGTAACGGCGGGTGCAAGCGCACCGGAGGAGCACGTTCAGGACTGCATCGAGTACCTGCGGACGAAGTTCGGCGCGACGGTGGAGACGCGCACGGTGCGCGAAGAGGATGTGAGCTTCCCGCTGCCGCGCGAGTTGCGAGTCCTGGCGAACATCTGACGCACCCTCTTCCACACCCCGTTTAGCGTGCGACCCGGAGGGTCGCCGCCCGGTGACCACGCGATGCCAACCTCTCCCGCCGACCCCGCGTTCGGGCTGAACTACCGGCCGACGCTGCCGCGGCGCCTGGACTGGCGCATCGGGTGCGTCGGTGCCGGGTTCATCATGCGCGATTGTCACTTGGTTGCCTACAAGAGCGCAGGGTTTAACCCAGTGGCGATTGCGTCGCGCAATCCGGCCAGCGCCCGCGAAGCCGCACAGCGGCACAGCGTTCCCACTGTTCACGACACCATTGACGCGCTGCTCGCGGACGACAGCATCGAGATACTCGATGTCGCGGTGCCGCCGGACGCGCAGCCTGAGTTGATTCGCCGCGCCGTCAAACTGGGGAAGGGCCGGCTTCGCGGCATCCTCGCGCAGAAGCCGCTCGCGATGTCGCTTGCCGTGGCCCGCGAGCTGGTGGAGGTTTGCGCGTTAGCAGGCATCGTGCTGGCCGTGAACCAGAACATGCGGTTCGATCAGAGCGTGCGGGCCGCGAAGGATGTCCTCAACCGCGGGTGGCTCGGTGAGGTTGTGCTGGCGACCATCGACATGCGGGCCGTGCCGCACTGGATGCCGTGGGCCGAATCGCTGCCGTCGCTGTCCACGTTCGTGATGAGCATTCATCACCTCGACACGTTCCGCTACTGGCTCGGCACACCCGAACGCGTACTCGCGTCCACGCGACCGGACCCGCGAACGAAGTTCACTCACCTCGACGGCATCAACCTTTACATCCTCGAATATGAAAGCGGGGCGGGGGCTTCGTCCTGGGACGACGTGTGGACCGGGCCGAGCAAGGAAGGCGTCGCGAACGACATCGGCATTCGGTGGCGCGTCGAAGGCACCGACGGCTTGATGCAAGGTACGATCGGCTGGCCGAAGTACCCGGCGCGCACGCCCAGCACTTTGGAGTACAGCACGCGACACACCGGCGGCGAGTGGATTCGGCCGCGGTGGGATGACGTGTGGTTCCCGGACGCGTTCGTCGGGACGATGGCGCAGTTGCTCGTCGCGGTGGAGCAGGGGAGCGAACCTGAAATCGGTGGCCGCGACAACCTCGAAACCATCGCGCTGTGCGAAGCCGTGTTCGCCGCCGCGACCGAACACCGCGTCACGACAGTGAGGGAGTTTCTCGCTCGGTAGGACGCATTTGCTGCTACTTTGAACCAGGGAGTTTCGTTCCAGGCAGCACAATCTTGTTGGTGACGGATTTATTGATCGCCTCCGTATCGACAACGAGGTACGCTCCAGACCGCTCGCTGGATAACAGCTTGTACTCGCGATCCTTGTTTGCAAATTTCACTTTGTACTCGGACCCATTCGAGGTTCCGTTGACGTAGAACTTTCCATCTGCCTCCGGTGAGAAGTCGAGCAGTGCGTCCTGTGTCCCGAAATCGAGCCGCAGCACCCGCGAATTACCATCACCGCTGGCCGCGACACACACTGTGGGAGGAATGGCACTTCCGCGCTGTTTTAGTCCAGCCCCGCGCAAACCCTGTCCAGGGACACCGGTGGGTATCTGGAAGAATTGGTCCGTGGCCGTTTTGTCGCCTTGGTCATCGAGCCTTCCAAGGCTAACGTAATTCCATCATCGAGGTCTTCCACGCTCCGACGGGTCGCGCTGTCGTTCGGGCGAGGTCGATCTCGATGTCTACTTCATACGCACCACGGCCCACGTTCCAAACGACCCTGCGCACCTTCGCCCAAGCTCCCGATCTCCCGTTCGCGGACCTGCTCACCGAATCCCACATCCAGACGGCGTGCGACGAACTGGACATCGACTTCGCCACCGAACCCCACCACTTCTGGACACCGGCCTTCACGCTCTGGACACTCCTCGCCCAGACCGTCAGCGCGTCCAAGTCCTGCGTCGCCGCCGTCGCACGGGCTCTGGTCCTGCGAGTCACCCTCGGTCTGGATCCCTGCTCGGAGAACACCGGCGCCTACTGCAAGGCCCGGGCCAAACTGCCGGTCGCCTTGCTGTCCCGACTGACCACCCATCTGGGCGACGAACTCGAACGACAGGCCGACACGGATTGGCAATGGAAAGGGCGACGGGTGTTGCTCGGCGACGGCACCACGCTGTCGGGACCCGACACGCCCGAGAACCAGGCCGCGTACCCACAGCACACGAATCAGAAACGCGGCCTGGGGTTCCCGCTGATCCGCATGGTGGTGCTTTTGGGCTTCGCCACGGGTGCTCTGGTCGGGGCGGCCATCGGACCGGCGAAGGGCAAGGACGCCGGCGAGATGGCCTTGCTGCGTGAGTTGCTCGACCGGTTCCGAACCGGCGACGTGTTCGTCGCCGACCGGGCGTACTGCTCGTACTGGCTGTTGGCCGCATTGCAAGCCCGTGGGGTCGATGTGGCGATCCGCTTGCACCAGTCCCGACGCTACGACTTCGGCACCGGTCGGCGTCTGGGTCCGGACGATCACGT
>CANLGS010000381.1 GCA_947490035.1 Gemmataceae bacterium | reverse complement strand
TGGGGCGAGGTGCGTGACATCGTGCTGTCACTCGCGCCGGCCGACGGCGACGCCCGCGTCGCGCTCGACCTGCTCCGCGAGTGGGATGGCCGCGTGGACACCGAATCGCCGGCCGCCGCGGTGTTCGAGTTGTTCGTCGCGGAGATGTGCGCGCGCGTCGCGAAGCTCAAAGCGCCGAAGTCGTGGGAGACCGTGATCGGCGAAGGCGCGCTCGGCATCGTGCCGTACAACCTGTTCTCCGACCGCCGTGTCTCGCACCTCACGCGACTCCTCCGCGAACAGCCTTCGGGTTGGTTCTCGTCGTGGTCGCTCGAAATGGAAGCGGTGCTGACGTTCGTCGTGCGAAGGTTGCGGCGCGAGGCCGGGCCGGGGCCGGGCTTCTGGGCGTGGGGTCACCTGCGCCGGCTCTTGTTGGAACACCCGCTGTTGGGCAAGCACAAGTGGCTCGGGCCGGCGTTCAACCGCGGCCCGGTGCCGTGGGGCGGCGACGGCAACACCGTCAGTCAGGCCGGCGCGCGACCCGCCGACCCGACCGCGTTCACGCACAACCTGGCGAACATGCGCACCGCGTTTGACCTCGCGGACCTGTCGAAGAGTACGTTCGTGCTGTGCGGCGGGCAGAGCGGCAACCCGCTGTCGCCGCACCACGCGGACCAGCTCCCGCTGTGGCTCCGCGGCGAGTCGTTCGCGATGCCCTGGGACCAGGCCGACGTGATCCGTGCCGCGGTGGACACGCTGCGACTGTTGCCCGCGGTGGCGTGAGCGTCACTCCGCGAACGCGCCCGTGCCGACGCGGAAGTAGCGGGCGAGTTTGCCGATCTGCGTGCGGTTCAACTTCCGCTTGCCGGCCAGCACTTCGGAAACGGTGGACTCCGCGATACCGGCCTGCTTCGCGGCTTCCGCTTGCGTGACGCCCTTCGCCTCGATCAGCAACCGAAGCATGGCCACATCGCCAACCAGCTTGATTGGGATGTGTTCGTCCTCGTAGCCCTTGACCAAGTCACTCAGCACATCAAGGTAATCCTGCTCCGGCGCGGAGAGTTCGTCCTGATCGATGAGCGAATCGACGACGGCAACGGCCGCGTCGAGGTCCGCGTCGGTGCGCAGCGGCCGGAGCGGGAATAGACGGACCAGTTCCAGATACCGGTCCTCGCGCTTCCCGTACACGGCGCGGCTCGAAGTTGTATCTCGTGTGCGTCCCATAGTCACTCGTTCTTCCACTTCCCCTCGTCGTATTCGGCGTGCGTCAGCACGTGGCGAACGTACAGTTTTCCGCGGTTGAAGTGGATCACCGCGATGAGCCGGTACTTGTTCCCGCCGATGTCGAACACCGTGAACCGGCCGACCTGATCCGCCGTGTTGAACGTCTGGCGAACCTCCGCGAAGCTCTCCCACTCGGCATTGCTGGCGGCCTGATACCACGCTTCAATCGCGGACTGCGCCCGCGGGTGTTCCTCCCAGAACTCGCGGAGCTTCTTCTTCGAGATGACGTGCATGTGCCCCTCATTTCACCAAATGAAGCGTTCACACAGGTCTCTCGGGTGAGGGGGTATGCCGAGGGCTGCCTGCGGGATGGATCGGGTGAGAACATTGTCTTCGCAATTTGCGAAGATGTCAACGCTACTTTGCGCGTTCCGGTACAATACGCGTTCCCCACGAACGCATGCCGATGCAGCACCCCGCGATGAGTCCGCCGCTGTTCACCGCCGACCTCCCCGGCACGGGCGGGAAGATTCGCGCGCACAACGAAGACTTCGAGGTCGAGGAGGTGCCGTCGTATGAGCCGTGCGGCTCGGGCGATCACCTCTACCTGTGGATCGAGAAGCGCGGGGTCGCGCCGGAGTTCTTCGCGCAGACCATCGCGCGGAAGCTCAACACGCATCCGGGCAACGTCGGCACCGCGGGCCTCAAGGACCGGCACGCGGTCACGCGACAGTGGGTGAGCGTGCCGAAGGAGTGCGAACCGCATATCGCGAAGATCGACGGCGAAGGCGTTCGCGTCCTGAAGACCGGGCGGCACACGAACAAGCTCAAGCCCGGACACCTGCGCGGGAATAAGTTCGTCATCCTCATCCGCGACCCCGCGCGGTCGGCGCCCGTGGACGCCATTCTGGAGCGCATTCGCCTTCAGGGAATGCCGAACTATTACGGGCCGCAGCGGTTCGGGCGCGACGGCGGCACCGTCGATCTCGGGTTGCAGTGCCTCGCGGGGAAAGCGCCGCGGCGCATCCGCCCGTTCCTGTTCCGGTTCGCGCTTAGCGCGGTGCAATCGCTCCTCTTCAACGACTACCTCTCGCGCCGCATGAAGGACGGATTGTTCCGCACGGTGCTCGACGGCGACGTGATGACGAAGTGGCCGTTCGGAGGGATGTTCGTGGCGAAGGACGTGCCCGCGGAGCAGACGCGGTTCGACACGCGCGAGACGGTCACCGCCGGGCCGATGTTCGGCAAGAAGACGTTCCCCGCGGAAGGCGTCGCGGCCGAACGCGAAGCGGTCGTGCTGAGTGACAACGGGCTGTCAGTCGCGTCGTTCGGCGGGTTCGGCAAACTGGTGATGGGTACGCGGCGCCAGAACCTCGTGTACCTCGACGACCTCGCGAGCGCGTGGGAACCCGACGGCTTGCGGCTGTCGTTCACGCTCCCGGCCGGCAGCTACGCAACTGTGCTGCTCGCGGAGGTAATGAAGACCAGCATTGCAGAAGACGGCGACACCCCCGACGATGACGGCGAAGGCGAGCAGTGAGTTAGCCGCAAGCCGAAGGCGAGCGAGGCACAAGCGATGTGGAGCCAAGAACCCAGGGCGTTGCCCTGGGCTGAGGAGTGGCAGTCCTTCGGACTGTCTGTCGTATTCACCCCTTCGGGGTGACACTCCTCAGCCCAGGGCAACGCCCTGGGTGTCTGGCTTCGCAGGTTGCGAAGCCGCGAGCGGCTCTTCGCGCGACGCCTGAATTCTCGCGCCGCATCATGATATAATTTTTAAATCACCGCGCCCGTTCGTGCCCTACGCTTGAATCAGACTCACGAACTCTCTCTTGCGCCGGCACGCCCTATGCCACCGGTCCCGACCGCCGACAACGGCACCTACCGAGAGTACACCAAACTCGCCGGCTCCGAGCCGCTGCCGGGCTACCTACTGGTGTCGCCACTCGGCCGCGGCGGGTTCGGCGAAGTCTGGAAGTGCGAAGCCCCCGGTGGGCTGCACAAGGCCATCAAGTTCGTCTCCTCCGACTCCGAAGACGGCCGCGGCGGCGAGCGGTTCAGCCAGGAACTCGCCGCGTTCGAGCAGATCAAAGCGATCCGCCACCCGTTCCTACTCACCCTCGAACGCGTCGAACAGATCGACGGCGAACTCATCATGGTGATGGAACTGGCCGACCGCCAGCTCCAGGACCGGTTCCGCGAGTGCCGCGCCTGCGGGCTGCCGGGCATTCCGCGCGACGAGCTTCTCGCGTACTTCGCCGACGCCGCCGAAGCGCTCGACGTGATCTCCGCGAAGTTCGGCCTCCAACACCTCGACGTGAAGCCGGCCAACCTGTTCCTCGTGTCCGGCCACGTGAAGGTCGGCGACTACGGCCTCGTCGCGCAGCTCGAAGGGCCGGACGTCGGCAACCGCGGGCTGACGCCGCGCTACGTCGCGCCGGAAGTCCTTCACGGCACGCCGAGCAGTTGCTCCGATCAGTACAGTCTCGCGCTCGTGTACCACGAGTTGCTGACCGGCGATTTCCCGTACTCCGGGCGCACGCCGCAGCAACTCATGTTGCAGCACGTGTCCACGCAACCGAACCTCGCGGGGCTGCCGCCGGCCGACCAGCCGGTCGTGGCGAAGGCGCTGTCGAAGAAGCCGGAGGACCGGTTCCCGTCGTGCCTCGCGTTCGTGCAGTCGCTCATGCTGGCCGAGAGCGCGACCGCCATTCCAAACATTGGGATGAACATCCGCCGCTCGCGCGTGGACCGGTCCGTCGCGGAGATGAACGTCGGCGAACACGCGCCCGACGACGAGTACCCCGGCAACGCGTCGTCGGTCGGCGGGCGCGGCGCGGCCACGCACCCGAACCCGACCGGGCGGAGCCGGCTGGGGGCGCCCACACAGAATTTCACGCTGCCCGCGAAGCCGCACCTGACGGTGCCTGGCGCGATCAAGAGCGGGCTTCCGCCGCTGGTCTCCGGCACGCGCACCGGGCAGGCCGCGCCCGACCAACGCCGCCCCGGACGCGTGCTCGCCCCGCAGCGGCGGGAGGAGGTCGCGGAACCGCTGGCCGACGAGGTCGAGGCCGGGCTGGTGGTGTTGGAACACATCCGCTCGGTCGTCCCGGTCGGGCTGCTGCTCGGCATGGAGTCCGACGAGTTGCCGCTGGACCCGCAGTCGTTCGCCGAGGCGGTGCTGGCGGCCGCGAGCGGAGGCGGGTACGTGCCGCACATCCCCGGCGACGTGGGCCGGCTGGCCGACGGCGGGTGGGTGTGCCAGTTCCCGTCCACCGTGCCCGCGTCGGTGGTGCCGCTCAAACTGTCCGTGGTCCGCGATCAGTGGGGCGTGTCGATCGAACAGCCCGACCCGACGCGGTTGGTGCTGCGGCGCGTCGCGGGCGGCGGCGGGCTGTTCGGCGGCAAGAAGTTCGGGTTCGAGGCGACGGTCACGCTGCCCACGTCCGGGCGCGCGGTGGGCGAGGTGACGGTCGCGGTGAACCTGTTCGGCACCCCCGACCAGAAGTTCGCGCGCGACGCGCTGGACCTGATGCCGAAGCTGCTGGCCGACGTGCGTACACAACTGGGGAACGTGCAGGACCGGCGGAAAGACCCGCGGATCGCGTGCGGCGCCGCGCTCACGCTGTACCCGGTCCACAGCGACGGCGGCATCGACGCCGCGGTGTCGGCCCGGTGCCGCGACGTGTCGATCGGCGGGCTGGGGTTCGTCGTCGCCGGACCGCTGCCGACGAAGTACGTGTACGCCGTGTTCCCCGGCATCACCGCGACCATCGGCCAGGCCGTTCTGACGCGGCTGGTGCGCGTCCAGAGCACGACCCGCGAGTCCGCCTACGGCGCCCAGTACCGCACCGACCTCTAACCTCTTCTCTTGTGGCACAGACATTCCTGTCTGTGTGCTTCGAGGGCCAGCCGCA
>CANLGS010000380.1 GCA_947490035.1 Gemmataceae bacterium | reverse complement strand
CCCCTCCGGGGTGCAAAACCAATACGCCGGCCTTCTGTATTCCGCCCGGAGGGCCGGCGTTTGTAGCACAGGGCGGAGAGCACCTGTGCTTCTTGCTAAGATGGGGGTGATGAGCGAACCGACGCGAACCCCGTTACTCGACGTGCCCGCGGAGGCCCGACACCGCGTCGCGCTGCTGCGCGACGTGCCCACCGGCGAGTTGCTGATCCACGAGATTTACCTCAGCGTGCAGGGCGAATCCACCTTCGCCGGACTGCCGTGCGCGTTCGTGCGCACCTCGGTCTGCTCGCAGCGGTGTACGTACTGCGACACCCCGCACGCGTTCACCCAGGGCACGCGGATGGCGCGCGCCGACGTACTCGCGAAGGCGCTCGCGTTCGGTTGCCCGCTGGTCGAGATCACCGGCGGCGAACCTTTACTGCAACCGGACGTGTTCACGCTGATGACCGAGTTGTGCGACGCGGGCCGGACGGTGCTGCTCGAAACGGGCGGCGCGCACGACGTGGGCGCCGTCGATCCGCGCGTTCACGTCATCATGGACCTGAAGTGCCCGGACAGCGGTGAGAGTCACCGGAATCACTGGGCGAACCTCGCGAAGCTGAAGCCGACGGACCAGATCAAGTTTGTGATCGCGTCGCGCGCCGACTGGGACTGGACCGCGAGCGCCATCCGCGAACACCGGCTCGACGAGCGGTTCGCGTGTCTGGTGAGTTGCGTGTTCGGCCGCGTGCAACCGGTGGAACTGGTCGGCTGGCTGCTCGACTCCGGTCTGCACCGCGTGCGGATGCAGTTGCAGATGCACAAGTACATCTGGGAACCGACGACGCGCGGCGTGTGACGTGGTACAATCGGGGCAAGGAGGCTTACACATGCCGTCACCGTTCCCCGGAATGAACCCGTACCTCGAGCGTGCGACCGCATGGGAGTCGTTGCACTCGAACATCATCAACGCGTCGCAGTTCCACATCGCTTCTCAACTCCCTGCGGAGTACGTAGTCCGCATCGAAAACCGGGTCTACATTCACGAACCGTCGGGTGAGCGGCGTTATGTCGGTGCGTCCGATTTAGGTGTTGTGCGGACGCCGCTCGCGTCTGGAACGCACACAGCGACGCTCGAAGCGCCAGCGCGAGTCACGATTTTGGACGCGGTCGATGTGCAGCGGGTAGGCTTTCTGACCATCCGCGACCGTGACGGGAACGACCTCGTCACGGTGATGGAACTGCTCAGTCCGACGAACAAATACGCCGGGCCGGACCGAGCGCAGTATCTGGGCAAGCGGAACGAGATCCTCCGCTCGCGCGCGCACTTCGTGGAAATCGATCTGCTCCGCGGAGGCCCTCGGATGCCGCCGGACGAACTGCCGACGTGCGACTACTGCGCGATCGTCAGCCGGGTCGAGGAGCGCCCGGAAGCCGGCGTGTGGCCCTGGCGCCTCCGCGACCCGATTCCGCTCATCCCGATTCCGCTGCGCGGGGGCGATGCCGATGCGACGCTTGACCTGAAGCGCGTAATCGATCAGGTGTACGACGGCGCGCGGTACGGTAACTACATTTACAACGGCCCGCCGGAGCCGCGGCTCGCGCCCGACGACGCGGCGTGGGCCGCGCAGTTCCTGCCGCACTGACGACGCACTTTCGCTTCAAGGAACTCGATCATGCCCGCGACCGCGACGCACACCCTCGCCGACCGCTACGCCGCGGCGCTCCCGGGATCGAAGCAGCGGTTCGAGCACGCGAAGGGCGTGTTCCCCACCGGCGTCACGCACGACGCCCGCATGATGGACCCGTTCCCGGTGTACATCACGCACGCCAAGGGCGCGCACAAGTGGGACGTGGACGGCCACAAACTCACGGACTACTTCGTCGGGCACGGCTCGCACCTGCTCGGCCACTGCCCGGACGACGTGGTGAAGGCCGTGCAGGATCAGATGGCGCGCGGCACGCACCACGGCGCCTGCCACGACGCGGAGATCGCGTGGGGCGAGTTGGTCCGCAAGCTGATCCCGAGTGCGGAGCGCGTGCGGTTCACCGGTAGCGGCACCGAAGCGACCATGATGGCGCTGCGGCTGTCGCGGCTCTACACCGGGCGCGGGAAGTTCCTCAAACTCCACGGCCACTTCCACGGCTGGCACGATTACGTCACCGTCGGTGCCGATTACCCCTACGACGCGCCCGGCGTGCCCGGCGTGCCGGACGACGTGGCGCGCCACTGCGTCGCGGTGCCGCCGAACGATCTGAATCGCGTCGAGGACGCGCTGAAGGCCGACCCGCAAATCGGCGCGGTGATTCTGGAACCGACCGGCGGGCACTGGGGCGCGGTGCCGATTCGCGGACCGTTCCTGAAAGGGCTGCGCGAGGTCTGCACGCGCCACAACCGCCTGCTCATCTTCGACGAAGTGATTACCGGGTTCCGCGTGTCGCCGGGCGGCGCGCAGGCGTTCTACGGCGTCACGCCGGACCTCACCGCTCTCGCGAAGATTTTGGCCGGCGGGTTGCCAGGCGGGTGCGTCGCAGGGCGCGCGGACATCCTCGCGTTCATCGAAGCCCGGCCGGGCAAGCCGAAGATGAAGCACCCCGGCACGTACAACGCGAACCCGCTGTCGGCCGCCGCCGGCGTCGCGGCGCTGACGCGCGTCGCGACCGGCGTGCCGTGCGACCTCGCTAACCGCGCCGCGAGCCGACTCCGCAACAAGCTGAACGAACTGTTCGAGGCGCGCGAGTGGCCGTGGGTCGCGTACGGCGACTTCAGCATGGTCCGCGTGCTGCCGGGCTATAGCGGCGAGCGGCCGAGCACGACCGCGGGTGACAACAACGGACTGGTGCCCTACGACGGCGACCTGAACAAGCTCGACGGCCCGAAGAACATGAAGCAGTATTCCGCGCTGCGCCAGGCGATGCTGCTCAACGGCGTGGACTGGTGGGGTTTCGCGGGTATGACGAGTTGCGAGCACGCGGACGCGGTCATCGACCACACGGTGACCGCGTTCGAGGCGAGCATCGACGCGCTGACCGCCGAAGGGTTGTGAGTGTAGTCATCACGCTCCGCGTGATGTTCTTCGCTTCAAGTGTTGCCAACGTAGTGTACGGGAGGACGCGAAGACATCACGCGGAGCGTGATGACTACACTCAAGTGTGCGGGGCGCGAAGGACGTGCGAAAGTTTGATTTCGCCTCTCGCTTTTCCGTTCGCGCTCGCGCATCATGATTGGTGCTGCCCCACCCGCCAAACGACCGAACCCCCCGCTGCCACATGACGCCTCTCAGCCGTCGCTCCTTCCTGCGCTCGTCCGGGGCCGGGCTTGCGTCCGCGCTCGTCGCCGGACACGACTCGCACTCCTCCGATCTCGAGACCGCGCCGGCGCCGCGCGCGGTCGTCAGCCCGACGCCGCAGAACCTCGCCCCACGCGACACGCTGTTCCTCACGTGGCAACGCGACCCGACCACAACGATCACCGTGCAGTGGGTCGGGCCGGCGCTGGAGGATCCCACCGTTCGCGTGGTGCCGCGCGACGGTGCGGAGTGGAAGACCGGCACGGTCGAACTGAAACCGTTCGGCAACACCAACCTGAAGGTTCACCGGTGCGAGTTCACCGGGCTGACGGCGGGCACCGAGTACCTGCTGCAGGTCGGGAAGCGGGTGCCGTCGTTCCAACTCGGTTTGCGACCGGAGACGTACCGGTTCCGCACGATGCCGGCGAAGGCCACCGACACGTTCCAGTGGGTATCCGGCGGCGACTGCGGCACCGGCCCGCACGCCATCGGCACGAACGTCATCGCGGCGAAACAAGAACCGCAATTCGCGCTGATCGGCGGCGACCTCGGCTACGACAACGGCACCTCCGCGAAGACCGCGATTCAGTTCCTCCAGAACTACACGAAGCACATGGTCGATCCGAAGGGTCGGCTCATCCAGATGGTGACATGTCTGGGCAACCACGAAGTTCGCGGCGGCTACAAGGGCAAGCGCGCCGACGCGACCTACTACCTGCCGCTGTTCGACGGGCTGTACAAGGACACGACCTATAACACGCTCGACTTCGGCGACTACCTGAGCCTGGTGCTGCTCGACAGCGGGCACGTATCGCCCATCGGTGGCGAGCAAACGGCCTGGCTCGAATCGGCGCTCCGGGCGCGAGAAGAGTGTCCGCACCTGATCGTCGCGAACCACGTCCCGGCGTACCCGTCGTTCCGGACGCCGGGTTCCGCGCCCGCGAGCGGGATTCTTGGTACGCTCGGCATCAAGGAGAAGGCCGGCGGGACCGGCGAGGAGAACCGGAAGTACTGGTGCCCGCTGTTCGAGAAGCACGGCGTGGACGCGGTGCTGGAACACCACGACCACACGTTCAAGCGGACTCACCCGCTGATCGGCGGGTTGAAGGACAAGTACGGCGTGCCGTATCTGGGCGACGGGTCGTGGGGTCAGTTGCGCGTTCCGAGCAAGCCGGAATCGCGGCCGTACCTCGCGGCGGTGGGCAACGCCTACCACATGTCGGTTCACCGGCTCGAAGGCGAACAACGGTACCACGTCGCGTTGGAGGAGAGCGGCAAGATCGCGGACGTGTACGGCACTACCGGCAAGCGCCCCGCGAAGCGGGGGTAGGGTCGCGTTCTTGACGAGCCGGAAGCGTAAGCGACGGACAGCGTTATCCGTCGCTTACGCTTCCGGCTCGTCAAGAACGAGTCGTCTTACCTCTGGCCGCGCGAAGTATAAAGAGCGTAATCTCGTCCGCACTTGTGCGCCATGCGTTCAACTTCAAGTCGTGGCTGACCGCGAAGTATCGCGCCGGGATACTCTTCCCCTTACGAGGTTCCTCCGTCGCCGTGTCCCAGACTTCGGATGCCCCGCCCGTGATGAGTACTTTCCCGTCGCGGCTGTAGCCGAGCGAAGTGATACTCGAATTGGCAAGGAGTTGCGCGCGTTGTTTGCCCGTCGTGATGTCCCAGAGTCGCACGAAATTCTGGTTTCTGTCATACTCCCTTACGGTTCGCTCGTGTTTTGGGTGGTTATCGGGAATGGTGTTTGTGGGTAGTTTGTCGGGATGACTGACACCAAACCCCGGTTGCTGCGAGTGGAGGTCGTGGGCGACCTGCCCGTCCTCTGGGCGACCCTCCAGCGTCTGGCCCT
>CANLGS010000379.1 GCA_947490035.1 Gemmataceae bacterium | reverse complement strand
GCGTAGCGGTCCAGGTCGTCCGGCATCGGCGTGAACGCCCAGCCGATGTGCGAGTGCCAGAACCCCGCCAGCCACCCCTTCACCCCGCGCGTGTGCGGGTACGGCGAGTGCGGGTCGCCCTCCTTGTCGCTGTGCTGGTGGTGCAGGCGGTGCCGCCCGACCCAGTCGAGCAGCGGCCCCTGGAACGACATCGACCCGCACGCGCCGAGGAGCACCTGGATCGGGCGCACGGTCTGGAACGCGCGGTGCGTGAACAACCGGTGGAACCCGACGGTGATGCCGAGCATGGACGCGAGGTACATCCCGGCGAGCAGCCCGAAATCGACCCACCCGAAGCCCCAGCCCCACGCCAGGTACATGCCCACGCCCAGCCCGGCCAACGGGACCGTGACCCCGATGAACGTGGTGAGGAACGACAACAACTTCCGTCCGGTGCTGTACACCTGCGGGGTCGGTGGGAGGATCGGCTCGGGAGCCGGCCCGTTCGGTGCGGACGTGGGGACGCGAGGCAAACTGGTGCTGGACAGAGTAGGCAAGCTGGATTTCCCAATAGGAAGGGACAGGCGCGCCCGAGACGAATCCCGTCGGGCGGCGCCCGGAATAGCGGGCGAGGGGCGACGACGCTCGCCGCCCCCGAAAATGATCTCGTTCGCAACCGACACCGAAGCGTTAGTAGCGGCCTCCGCCGCCACCGCCACCGCTGCGGCCACCGCCGCCGTAACCACCACCACCGCCGCCGCCACCCCCACCGTAGCCGCCGCCGCCACCGCGACGGCCACCGGCCCCGCCGCCGCCGCCACCCTCCTTCGGGCGGGCCTCGTTCACCGTCAGCGGGCGGCCTTCCATCACCTGCCCGTGCATCCCGGTGATGGCGGCTTGCGCCTCCTGGTCGGTGCCCATCTCGACGAAGCCGAAGCCCTTCGAGCGGCCGGTGTCGCGGTCCATAATCACCTGGGCCGAGACGACGGCGCCGTAGGGGGTGAACATGTCCGTGAGTTGCGCGTCGGTGACGCCCCAACTCAGGTTGCCGACGTACAGTTTCTTACCCACGACGAACTCTCCCGCGGCCCGGTCCCGGCCGCTTCTTGAAATCGACTTCCCGCGCGGGACCGCGAGCGGGGACGTACGAACTGGCGAGTGGGTGAACCACCGCTGGCAACACCTGTCGGGCGATCCCGGCCTTCGCGCCGGGACTCTTCGAGCGGGAGAAGCGAGCGTTCGGCGTCGGTCAACGGGACAACTCCGTTGGTTGTGGTAGACTTTATCAGGACGAACGGCCCGTCGCGCCAGGATTTTTCGTGAAATCTTTCCGTCCTTGTCAAGCCCGGTTTTCGCGCGGCGGCAGAATGGGTAAGCGGCGCCATCTCTGATAGGACAACGACCTGCGCATATCTCGCCAGAAGTGTTTGCCGCTTGCGGCTTCGCGAGCATCCACCAACCCAGATCACACCTTCACGCCTTTGCCGAATCGCTTCTTCAGCGCGCGGATCGCGGGTTCCGTCAAGGAACACTTGCGCACGTCAAGCGATTCCAGTTTGGCGGTCGCGGGGAGCGCCGCGAGTACCTTCGCTCCCGTGGGCCGGATCGGGTTGTGCGACAGGTCGAGCGAGACGAGTTGCGCGAACAGTGGCGCCGCGACGATCGTCCGAACCGCGGCGGCGTTGTAACCGTTGTTGCTCAGCCCGAGGTGCGTGAGCGTGGGCAGATTGTTCAGCGCCGCGACCGCCTCCGCCCCGGCGTGTGGATCCGCGGGGTTGTAAACGGGAACCTCCGTCCCCGAAAGGTTCAGGGTCGTGAGGTGCTTGAGGTGCTTCGCCTTACCGAGCGCGAGAACGCCGTCGGCACTGAACGGGTTGTCCGATACGTCGAGCGTCGTGAGCCGGGCGAGAGCAGCCGACGCCGCCAACCGCTTCACGCCGGCCGCGTCCATCCGGTCGCCCGCGACGTTGAGCTTCGTCAGGCTCTGCGCGTGCTTTGAGCGGAACAGGGCACGCAGGTCGTTTTGAATTGGGCAGTAGTCGCACAAACACATCCGCGAGAGGTCCACCGACGCGAGCCGCGCGAAGTATTCGCACTCCGCGAGTTCCCCGACCTGGTTGGACGCGTTCGGGAACCGCGCGGTGCGGACTGTGGGTGCGACTCGGAACAGCAGTTCGGGATCGAGCGCGAAACCGGTCGCGGACATGGTCACGCCGTCGATGAACCCGCGGCGGAACTCCCACCGGTCCACGATGCCCGCGTCGCTAAGGGCTTTCGCCCACTTCCCTTCGTGTTCTTTCAGGATGGCCTTCGCCTGCTTCTCGAGCGCGCGGCGTTCCTTGCCGCCCGGCGCGAGGTGTTCCAACTGGCACTGCGCGCGGATGAGCGCGGCCCGCGCCGCGTCGTCGCCCCGCGCGCGCTCGTCGAGCCAGTCGGCGAACACGAGTCGCGGCGTGTCGTCGTCCGGGGTCGCGACGATCGCGGCGAGGAACGCTTGTTCGTCTTGGGTGGTCATTGCGTAGTTCCTTTCAAAGCTCGGTCGCCTGACGCCTTCGCCGCTTGCGGCTTCGCACTTGCTTGCGAAGCCGCAAGCGGCGAAGAGTCACGCATCCCCCAGGTACTCCGGCACCTTCGTCCGCAGGTGTTCGATCTCCTGGTGCGTTTCGCCCAGGTAAGCGAGCAGGCGCAGGTCGTCCTTCGTCACGGCGCCGCCGCTGAACAGCCACGACCGCACGCGGAACAGCTTGTAGAGCTTCACCAGTTTGCGGTCGCTGATGAAAATCTTGTCCTCGCGCACCAACACCTTCACGAGCCGCTGGAACTCCCGGAACACTTCGACCGGGAAGAACCGGTGGCGGTCGTTCTCCTCCTCCCCGCGGCCGTCGCCGGTCTTGCGCGAGAACAGGTGCGTCATGTACCGGTTCGCCTTCAGGAAGTCGTCGAGGTTCGCGTGCCCTTCCACCCACGGCTTCTGGTTCAAGCCCTTGTTGGCCTCGCCCTGCAACCCGGCGTCGATCAGTTCGGAGAAGTGTTCTTCCTGCACGCTGCGGCTTTGCACCTTCAGCACGAACCGGTCCTTCAGCGCCGCGAGTTCGCCCTGCTCGGGAATCTCGTTGGTCGCCGCGAACATGATCCGCAGCGGCACCGGCTCGGGCTTGCCCTCCTGGTAGAACTTCCGCTCGTTGATGATCGTCAGCAGGATGTTCAGGATGGCCGAGTTCGACTTGAAGATTTCGTCGAGGAAGACGAGCTTCGCGGTCGGCAGTTTGCCCTCCGTGCGGCGGGTGTACCGGCCGTCGCGCAGCTCCTTGATGTCGATCGCGCCGATGATCTCCGACGGTTCGGTAAAGCGCGTGAGCATGTACTCGAAGTAGTCGCCCTGCTCGATGCCGAGCGCGTCCTTGAACTTCACGACGATGTCGGACTTCGCGGTTCCGGGCGGTCCGATGAGCAGCAGCGGTTCCTGCGCGACGGCCGCGACGCACATCAGGTCGATGATCTCTTGCTTGTTGACGAAGAACCGGCCGAGCGACTCGCGGAACCGGTTGATCCGCTTGCGGATGGTTTCGGCGTCGGCCTGGAGGTCCGCGAGCGACAGTTCTTCGGGGTTGACGGCGGGTTGGGATTTGGCGGCAGGCGGCATGTTGCTTTATGTCCTGGGTTTGGTGCTACCAGGGGAATGATAAGGGGTTTGGCGTGCGGTGGGAATCTCGGAGCAGAGATGTTGGATTGCTCCTGCTTCAAGGCGGGCGGGGGGCGTAAGCCCTCCGAGTGAAGCACAACTGAAATGAGTTGCACTTCACTCGGAGGACTTACGCCCCCCGCTCGCCCAAGATTTCAACAGGCTCACGACTTGAACCCGGCGCGGGCTTGTGCCTTCACCTGTTCCCACGGCACTCCGTCGTCCGGCGAAGCGTCGTCTTCGTCGGCGCGGCGTTCAAGCTCCGTGCGTTGAGCTTCCGTGAGCAACGTCGCTTCGGGCGCGATGCTGTCCCAGAGCGCTTGCACGAGCGCGAGTCGCTCGTCGCGCGAAAGTTGATCCAGACCGAGCGAAGCGAGTGTTGGGGGCATCGAATCCACCTCGGACGTTTGGTGAGTGTGGGTGAATGATAATCGGTCCGTCCGGCCGTGGGAAGCTCGGCGGGCGGCGCGATTCGGGTTGACCGATTCGCCGCCAGGGCTTATCGACTCCGGTTCCGAACGACGCCGGAGCCGTGCCGATGGTGCCGAGTTTGAACCCGACCGCCGCGCGGCTGTCCGCGGGCGCGACTCCTGCGAAGCCGACGAGCGGCCTCTCGGATCGCGCGTGCAAGCGCGTCGCGTGCGCGATCGTCCTCGCGTCGGTCGTGTTCCACCTCGCGTACCTGATCTTCAACTGCCCGCTCGACCTCGCGCCGGACGAGGCACACTACTGGCAGTGGTCGCGTCACCTCGACTGGAGCTACTACAGTAAGGGGCCGCTGGTCGCGTGGCTGATCCGGGCTTCCTGCGAAGTGTTCGGCCCGCTCAGCGAGGCGCTGGTCGGCTCGCCGATGCTCGCGGTGCGCCTGCCGGCGCTCGCGGCCCACGCGGCGCTCCTGGCCGGGTGGTACGTCCTCGCCGCGTCCACGCTGAAGAGCCACAAGGCGGCGCTGGCGACGGTCGCGCTCGCGCTGACGCTGCCGCCGGTGGTCGCCGGCGCGGTGCTGATGACCATCGACCCGCCGTTCCTCGCGTGCTGGTGCTGGGCCGCGGTCGGCGTGTGGAAGGGGTTGTCACAAGCAGTGAGGAGTGAGGAATTAGGAGTGAGGAGCAAAGAGACAATGCACTCTCCTCACTCCTCACTCCTCACTCCTCACTCCTCACTTTCTTCCCTCCGCTGGTGGCTCCTCGCGGCGGTGTGTTCGGCCTTCGGCGTGCTGGCGAAGTACCCGATGGTGTTGTTGCCGTGCGGCGTGTTCGGCTACCTCCTGTTCACCCGGCGCGCCGAACTCAAGCGTCCGGGCTTTTGGCTGTTCGCGCTCGGTTCGGTCGCGGGGTTGGTGCCGGTGCTGTGGTGGAACTGGGCACACGACTGGGTGACGTTCCGGCACGTGGGCACGCAGGCGGCCGGCGCCGGCGGGAGCGGCATCCGGTGGCTCGGGCCGTTCACCTTCCTGGGCGGTCAGTTCGCGTTCCTCATCGGCGTGTG
>CANLGS010000378.1 GCA_947490035.1 Gemmataceae bacterium | reverse complement strand
GGCCAGACGCTGGAGGGTCGCCCAGAGGACGGGCAGGTCGCCCACGACCTCCACTCGCAGCAACCGGGGTTTGGTGTCAGTCATCCCGACAAACTACCCACAAACACCATTCCCGATAACCACCCAAAACACGAGCGAACCGTAAGTTCATAGGCCAGCGTCTCCTTAACTTGATGCCTATGGGTCGCGATCAAACTGATCCTGCCGGGCATGGCCGCGAACCCGCGTGCCACCGCGATGTTCCTCCGCGAGGCGCGCGCGCTGGCCGCCGCTCCGCACGATCACGTCGTGACCGTGTTCCAGGTCGGTCAAGACGCCGAAACCCTGTTCCTGGTGATGGAATTCTTGGAGGGCGAAACCGTGGCGCACTGGATGAAGAACAACCCGACTCGCTCGCTCGGCGACGTGTTGCGGGTGGCCCGCGAGGCAATCGCGGGGCTGTCCTACGTTCACGCGAAGGGCGTCGTTCACCGCGACTTCAAGCCCGCGAACCTGTGGCGCACGGCCGGGTCGGGGCGGGTGAAACTGCTCGACTTCGGCCTCGCCCGGCACCCCGACAACGACACGCTCACCACGCCCGGTCGGGTGATGGGCACCGCGGCGTACATGGCCCCGGAGCAGGCAAAGGGCGCCGAGGTCGATTCGCGCGCCGACCTGTTCAGCTTCGGCGCCGTGCTGTACGAACTGTGTTCGGGCGTGTCCCCGTTCGCCCGGCCGCATTACATCAACTCGCTCGTGGCCGTGACCGACCACCACCCGGAGTCGCTCGACCGCGCCCACCCGTGGCTCCCGGCCGACCTCGTGGCCCTCGTCACGGACCTGCTGGCGAAAGACCCGGCCGCGCGTGTGCAAACGGCCGGAGAGGTGGCGGCCCGGCTCCAGCAGATCGAAGAGGCCGCGAAGGGGCCGGGGCTGCTCGGCGGCGCCGTCGGCGCGCCGTCGGCGGAGTTCGAGGTGGTGCCGATGGCCGAGCCGGTCGAAACGGTGGCCCTCGCGGGATCGACCGACGCGGTCGCGCGGCCGGCGCCCGCCCGTCGCGCCGGCCGCCGCTGGGTCTGGGCCGGACTCGCCGCCGGGGTGCTGGCGCCCGCGGGCATCGTGTACGGGTTGTCGGGCAACGGCCAGCAGAAGGAAGATCCGAATAAGCCCAAGGCGGAAACGCCGAAGCCAGATGAGAAGAAGCCGGTGGTGATCGCGCCCGGGCTTCTGGCCGCGCCGGTGGCGGCCGGGGAACCGATCAGCGCCCGCGCGATGACCAAGACGCCCGCGAAATACTTCGCCGACGGGACGTGGACCATGGAAACGACCGTGGCACGGAAGCCGGTCAACGCCATCGCGTACCAACCGGGCGGCACACTGATCGCAGTCGGCAGCGAAGACGGAACGATCCGACTCTACGAAGCGGCAACGGGGAAGTTCCACAAAGCTCTGGTGACTAAAGGCGAGTGCCGCGATCTGGCTTGGACGCCGGACGGAAAGTGCTTGGTTGTGTTAGAAGTAACCCGGCAACTCACGACCATTCGCGACATCGAAACGGGCAAAGTCATCCGGGAAATCGACGCACACCTTTCCGACCCGAGCGTTTCCCCGGACGGCTCCCAGTTGGCGGGCATCTCCGCCGAAAGCGGCGTGCTCGTCTACGACCTCACGAAGGTCGGGAAGCCACTCCAGTTGACGCTCCCCAAGACCATTGTCGGCGCGTTCGCCTGGCACCCGAAATCGACACAACTCATGCTCGGGTACAACGACGGACAGGTGCGGCTCTGGGACACGACCAAGCAGAAACCTGATGTCGTCCGCGAGTTCGATACCCGCGTCGGGCAGGTGGGCAGCATCGCCTGGCATTCCGACCGCCGTTACGCCATCGTGGGGGAGGGAGAATACGCCATCTGGCTTGAGGGCAAGCGCGTCACGGGGAGGAGCTACTCTGGTTGGCCAACATCCAGTTGGTCGCTGAAGGGAGATGCACTGCTGATCTGCTCGGGCGTGGGCGACGAAGGCATCGTCATCGACACGACGAACGCGGAGGGGAAGACAAGGCAACTCGACAGTAAAGCCAGAAAGGGTAGTTGGTCCCCCGACGGCAAACAGATCGCGATCCTTGAGCGGGAGCGTTCGCGCATCGTTGATCGCAACGGCAAGGTGCTGCTCACGATCCCGATGTTCGATCGCGACCTCGTCTACAACGCCCAGAAGGGGTACTTCGTGCCCGCTCAGAAGGGCGAGAACCCGTTCGTGTTCGTCGTGCAGACGAAGGACGGCCAGAAGACCTACACGCCCGACGAGTTCGAGAAGGTCACGAAGGGCGAGAAGGGCGACAAGCCGGGGTGGAAGAACGACCCCGACAGTTTGAAGTAACGCCGACGGAGACGACTCGCGAAGCCGCAAGCGACAGCCGCTTGCGGCTTCGCGTTCGTACCGCGGTCCGGTTGTAGCGGTGAGTCACGAGCGACTTTTCAACCGCACCTGCCCCTCTCTCTTGCCCAGACGGTAAGATAAACCCAGTCACCCTAACCTGAACGCCTCCTCCGAGGTATCTCATGCGTACCCGCTTGACGCTGGGCGCCGGCTTGATTGCCGCGCTCGCGCTCCTTTCGTCACACGCCGCACCGGTCGGCGCGAAGCAGCCGATCCCGCCGCCGAAGACCGTGCCGAAGGCCGGCGAGCTGAAGAAGTACGACGACGTTATCACGAAGGATTTCACCACGACATCGGGCGTGTTCGCGGTCCACCGGAACGACGACAAGCTGTACTTCGAGGTGCCGCAGGACAAGCAGGGCCGGCTGTTCCTCTGGCAAGCGGAAGTCGCGAAGGGGCCGGGCGGCGGCATGTTCGGCAGTTGGGGCGGGTCCGGTCTCGGCAGCGCGGTGCTGAAGTTCGAGCGCCGCGGAAACAAGCTCTACCTCTGGAAAGTCGGGTTCGCGAAGCGGTCCGACGGCAAGGCGGTGCAGGCGTCCATCGAAGCCTCAGCCACCGACTCAATCATCGCCGTGTTCAGCGTCGAGTGCGAGGGCAAGGACCGAGCCGCGGTCATCAACGTGTCGGACACGTTCATCTTCGGACTGAACGATCTGCCGATTACGAAGGCCGCGGGTGCCACCGGCGCGAGCGTGGACTCGTCGCGCTCGTACCTGTCGGACGTGAAGGCGTTCCCGGGCAACATCGAAGTGCGGGCGCTGATCACGTTCCGCGCCAGCGGCGGCGGTTCGCCGTTCGGCCCTCCGGGCGGCGGCGCGGCGAAGAGCGTGACCGCGCTCGTCCACCACAGCCTCGCGATCCTCCCGGAAACGCCGATGCAGGGGCGGCTCGCGGACCCGCGCGTGGGCTACTTCACCGAAGAGTTCGTGGACTACTCGCACGCGAAGCAGTGGGCCGTGCCGCGCGAGTTCATCACGCGCTTCCGGCTCGAAAAGAAGACACCCGGCGACGCGGCCGGCGAAGTCGTCAAGCCGATCACGTTCTACCTGTCGAAGGAGATTCCGGAGAAGTGGCGCTCCTACATGAAACAGGGCGTGGAAGACTGGGCACCTGCCTTCGAGAAGGCCGGGTTCAAGAACGCGATCGTCTGCAAGGACGTGCCGACGCGCGCCGAAGACCCGAACTTCGACCCGGAAGATTCGCGCTACTCCGTCATCCGGTGGATTGCGGAGCCGGTGCAGAACGCGATGGGGCCGCACGTCCACGACCCGCGATCCGGCGAAGTGATCTCCGCGCACATCATCTTCTGGCACGACATCGTAAAGACCTCGCAGCAGTGGTACTTCGTGCAGTGTTCGGCGGTCGATCCGAAGGCGCGGAAGTTCCCGCTGCCGGACGACATCACCGGCGCGATGATGCGCTACATCTGCGCGCACGAGGTCGGGCACACGCTCGGCCTGCGGCACAACCACCGCGCGAGCCAGGCGTTCTCCGTCAGCCAGCTGCGCGACCCGAAGTTCTGCGCCGAGTTCGGCAGCGTCGCGTCGATCATGTCCTACGGCCGGTGCAACTACGTCGCGCAGCCAGAAGACAAGGTCGATCCGAAGCACCTGCTGCCGAAGATCGCGCCTTACGACAACTTCGCCATCGAGTGGGGCTACAAGGCCATCCCGACCGCGAAGACGCCGGACGAGGAGCGGAAGACGCTCGACGAGTGGGCCGCGAAGCAACTGACCAACCCGTTCCTGCGGTTCGGCGGCGAGGACGGCCCGTCGTTCGTGGACCCGACCGTGCTCACCGAGAACATCGGCAGCGACCCACTCGCGGTGACCGCGTGCGGGCTGAAGAACCTCGACCGCGTCATCGAGTTCATGCTCGCGGCGACGACCGAGAAGGGCGAAGACTTCGCGCTGCTCGAAGAGGTGTACGGGGAACTGCTGCACGCGCGCATGAACTGGCTCATGGCGGTCGCGAAGCAGGTGGGCGGCGTGGTGGAGAACCGCACGCTCGGCGGTCGCGGCGGCGAGACGTTCGTGCGCGTCCCAAAGGACAAGCAGAAGGAAGCCGTCAAGTTCCTGCTCGACAACGCCTTCACCACGCCGACGAAGTTGCTCAACCCCGGTCTCGTGAACCAGTTCAAGTTCACGGGCGCGTCGTCCGAACTGGCGGGCCAGCAGCGGCTGATGCTCCGCAGCCTCCTCAGCCCGGCGCGGCTGTCGCGCCTGGCCGACGCCGAGTTGCTCTCGCCGGACAAGGCCTACACCACGGTCGAGTTGGTGGACGACATTCAGACCGGGTTGTTCGCGGAACTGAAAGCCGACGCGCCGAAGATCGACCCGTTGCGCCGGCAACTCCAGCGCGCGTACATCGACTTGCTGAAGGCGGAGTTCCAACCGGCTCCGGCTGGGCCACCCGGTCTCGGCGGCGCGGCCGGTCCGCGACCCGCGAGTGAGCTTCGCGCGGTCGGCCGTCAGGCGCTGGGCCAGTTGTCCACGCAACTCGAAGCCGCGAAGAAGAAGGCGAAAGACCCGCTGACGGTCGCGCACATCGACGACCTGCACAGCGAGATCGCGTCGCTCCTGACCGCGGACAAGAAGAAGTAGACCAGAGAAGAGGAAGAGTGGCCGCACGATAAACGCGGAAGAAAGACACGATCAGGCAACGCAGAAGACTGTTTTAAACGCGGTCTTCTGCGTTGCCTGATCGTGTCTTTCTTCCGCGTTTATCGTGCGGC
>CANLGS010000377.1 GCA_947490035.1 Gemmataceae bacterium | reverse complement strand
GCGCTCGAATCGCGCGTGAAGGAGTCGAAGCGGCTGGAAACGCCGGACCTCGACATCCGCTACGACCCGCCCGCGGACAGCGGCTTCATGCGCGGCGACTACGCCAAGCCGGTGAAGTGACCGATGGGGGCACAGGGCTTCCGCCCTGTGCTACAAACGCCGGCCCTCCGGGCGAAAGACAGAAGGTGACAGGGCGTTTCTCTTCGCCCCGGAGGGGCCGTCGTCTGTAGCACAGGGCGGAAGCCCTGTGTGCGTTGGCGATGAATCTTTCGTGAGGCGTTGACGTTACTCCCGCGCGCGCATACAGTGGATTTTTCGTTTCTCAAGCAGTTGCGCAAATCTGGGATCGCCACTGATGGCCGACCCGCCGCTCACCGCCGAAGCGTTCGCCGCCGCAGTCGAGAGGCTCCGCGCCTTCCGCGAACGGCCGGTGGTGGTGAAGCTCGGCGGCAGCGCGATGGAAGACCCGGCCGCGACCGACGCCTGCCTCCGCTCGGTCGCTACCCTCAACCAACTCCGCATTCCGGTCGTTCTCGTCCACGGCGGCGGCAAGCCGATCGACCGCGCGATGGCCGAAGCCGGCATCACCCCGCGGAAGGTCGCCGGCCGCCGCTACACCGACGACGCCACGCTCGAGATCGTCGTCCGCGTACTGAAGGACGAGATCGCCCCCACCCTGTACGCGCGGCTCAAGGCACTCGGCGGGGACGGGTTCCCGTTTCCGGGCGCGCTACTCGGCGACCGGTTGATGCTCCCCGGCCTCGACCTCGAACCGATCGACCTCGGCCGCGTCGGGATCGTGACGACAGTTCTCCTGGGCAGCTTTCGGGAGATGTTCGACGCGGGCCTGGTGCCCATCGTCCCGTCGCTCGCTCGAGACGCCGACGGCGGCTGGCTGAACGTGAACGCGGACACCGCTGCGTCGGCGGTGGCCGGCGCACTCGGCGCGGACAAGGTCATCTTCCTCACCGACACGCCGGGCGTGTTGCGCGACCGCGCGAACCCCAACTCGCTCATCCCCTCTCTCACCGAACGCGAAGCGCGCGACCTCATCGCCCGCGGCGTCATCGACGGCGGCATGGTGCCGAAGGTCGAAGCCTGTTTTGAGGCGCTCGAAGCCGGCGCGAAGTCTGCCCTCATCCTCGACGGCCGCGTGCCGTTCTCGCTGCTCGACGTGTTCCTCCACGACACGTTCAAAGGCACCGCCATTGTGCGGTGACGCTCGCCTTCGGCTTGCGGCTAACAAGACCCCTTTTCCCATTCCCAACCTCTGAAATGACGACAACCGAACTGCTTTCAAGCGACCAGATCATCAGCCTGGCGAAGAAGCACCTGACCGCGAACTACACGCGCTACCCGGTGGCGCTCGTCCGCGGCAGCGGCTCGTGGGTGTGGGACGCGGAGGGCAACCGCTACCTCGACTTCTTCCCCGGCTGGGGCTGTGGGATTCTCGGCCACTGCCCGCCGCGCGTGGTGCAGGCCGTTCAGGAGCAGGTGGCGACGCTCATCCACGTTCCGAACACGTGGTACACCGAACCGCAGGCGCTGCTCGGTCAGGCGCTCGGCGAGCGCACCGACTTCGGCGGCATCAGCTTCTTTTGCAACAGCGGCACCGAGGCGAACGAGGCCGCGATCAAGTTGGCGCGCCTCAACGGTAAGCCGAAGAACAAGTACAAGATCGTCACGCTGACGGGCAGTTTCCACGGCCGCACGATGGGGTCGCTCACCGCGACCGCACAGCCGAAGTACCACGTCGGCGTCGAGCCGATGCTGCCGGGCTTCAACTACGCGCACTTCGGCGACCTCGATAGCGTCGCGAAAGCCGTCGATAGCGAAACGTGCGCGATCATGCTGGAGCCGATTCAGGGCGAAGGCGGCGTACACCTGTCCCCGCCGGGCTTCCTCGAAGGGCTGCGCGAGCTGTGCGACAAGCACGGCCTGCTGCTCATCCTCGACGAGGTGCAAACCGGGATGGGCCGCACCGGGAAGTGGTACGCGCACCAGCACTGGAACATCAAGCCGGACATCGTCACGCTCGCGAAAGCCCTGGCCGGTGGCGTCGCGATGGGCGCGCTGGTGGCGCGGCCGGAAGTGGCCGAGAAGCTGAAGCCCGGCACGCACGCCGCGACCTTCGGTGGCAACCCGCTCGCGGCGCGGGCCGCGCTCGCCACCATCGAAACCATCGAG
Source organism: Gemmataceae bacterium (assembly GCA_947490035.1). GTDB lineage: Bacteria > Planctomycetota > Planctomycetia > Gemmatales > Gemmataceae > Gemmata. The sequence continues at coordinate 2,968 of CANLGS010000377.1, read as the reverse complement.
CAGGACGGACTTCTGGAACGAGCCGTTCAGATCGGCGAGCGGTTCCAACAGCGGTTCCAGATGTTAAAGGAGAAGTGCCCGCTCGTCACGGAGGTTCGCGTGAAGGGCGCGATGATCGGCGTGGAACTTAGTGTCGAGGGCGCGGCGGTCGTGCACGGCTGTCTCGAAAAGGGGCTGCTCATCAACTGCACGCACCAGACCGTGTTGCGACTGCTCCCGGCGCTCACGCTGTCCGACGAGCAACTCGACGACGGCTGCGACATCATCGCCGACGTGTTGCTCAACCTCCGTCCTTAGGGCAGTCGAAAGTCGTAAAGTCGAAGACTTGCACGGCTTCGGTCTTCGACTTTACGACTTTCGACCTTACGACTTTACGACGGTCCGATATGAAGCATTTCCTGAACCTGATCGACCTGGCGGCCGACGAGTTGAACCACCTGCTCGCGGAAGCAGCGCGGCTCAAGGACGCTCACGCCCGGCGCATCCCGTCGCGCATCCTGAACGGGCGTGTAGTAGGACTTGTGTTCGAGAAGCCGTCGCTGCGCACGCGTGTCAGCTTTGAAGCCGGTATCGCGCAACTCGGCGGCACCAGCCTCTACCTGCCCGGTAACGAGGTCGGTCTGGGCTGGCGCGAGAGCCTTGCGGACTTCGCGCGCACCATCTCGCAGTACCTCGACGCGCTCGTGCTGCGCGTGTACAAGCACGAGACGCTCGACGGCATCGCGAAGGTGAGCGGCATCCCGATCATCAACGGGCTGTCGGACTGGTCGCACCCGTGCCAGGGACTGGCCGACGTGCTGACCGTGCGCGAACTCTTCGGCGCCGAAACCGGGCGCACGGTGGCGTTCGTGGGCGACGGCAACAACGTCGCTCGCTCGCTCGCGGTCGGCTGCGGCAAACTCGGAATGCGGTTCGTGCTCGCGTGTCCATTCGGGTACGGCTTCGACGACAAGTTTAAAGCGGAGTACGTCGCGAAGGTGTCGCCGGACTTCCCGCGAGAGATCAACGACCCGTTCACGGCGGTGAAGGGCGCGGACGTGATCTACACCGACGTGTGGACCAGCATGGGCCAGGAGGCCGAACGCGAAGAGCGCCTGAAGCGGTTCGCCCCGTTCCAGGTGAACGCGGAACTTCTTTCAAAGGCATCGCCACAATGTAAGGTGCTGCACTGCCTCCCGGCGCACCGCGGCGAGGAGATCACCGACGACGTGATGGACGGCCCCGCGTGCGCCGCGTTCCAGCAAGCCGGCAACCGCATGCACGCCCAGAAAGCCGTGCTGGAGTGGTTGCTGAAGTGACACTGGTGATTGGACACTTAGGCGTTCCTCGCCTGAAATGTTTTTTGTGAAATGATTCAATCGTGCGCCTGGGACAGGAGGGGACGGGTGGGGACAGGAGGGGACAGGTGGGGCATACGATGATTGCTTGTCGTAACCCCGCGATTTGGCCGCAATAGACGGTCGCCGATATAAGAGATGACCTCGGGTATCGAGGGCGAAAGATGAGCGGCCGAATTGAGATCAACTTGGGCGGGGAAGGTGAAATCCCCGGCGTCATCAATCAGCAGGGTCCGTGGGCACTGTCACCGAATTGGCGGTGCAGTCGCGATGGCCGCACGCTTCAATAACTCGTCGCTGACGGTTACATCTTCATCATCTGTCCGAACGCGCCGCTGCCCTTTCCCGATCACTCGGCTGATCGTGTCTACACCAACAGCGTGCCCGTCGATATGAACTCGCTGCTCGGGCTGGGGGTGCAATCGTCGGAGATTCGCCGTATCCTGAAGCCGGGCGGTGAGTGGATACGTGACGGGGTACTGGAATGGACCAAGCCTTAACTTTCCGCGACCTGTCTTCGAGCGACCCACAGGTGGCGAATACTTTGACCGAGCGTGTGCGGCAGTCGGCGCTCGCGTGGTGGCCGGATCGCGCGGGCATCAACGGCACTGGCTCGCGACTCGTGGTTGGCGTTGCCGTGTGGTCGAACTACGACCTTCGGTTACTCGACTTGATGAACGAAGCGGTCGCGAACGGTGCGCATGGTCGCGTTCAGGTCGTCGTGTTCAACATCGACGAACTCGCGTCGGCTGCTGACTTGCAACGCATCTTCCCTGGCATCGGCGAAGTCCTTCAAACGCCGGCTGTCGGATACTGGGAAGCCGGCGAACTGAAAGAAACCGCGATCGGCTTTCACGCCCGCCAACTCGTCGGGCGGTTGCTCGGCTTCGACCCTCAACTCGCGACTCACTCGCCCGCGACCGCGGCCGGATAACCTCATGCCCCGTCCCGACGACCGCTCCCCGTCCGCGCTTCGCGAACTAAGCTTCACGCGAGCCTTCACCCGGCCGGCGCCGGGGTCGGTGCTCGTGAAGATGGGTCGCACAACCGTGCTGTGTACCTGCTGCGTCGAAGCGAAGGTGCCGGACTTCCTTGCCGGTAGAGGGAAGGGCTGGCTCACCGCGGAATACGGCATGTTGCCGGGGTCCACGCACTCGCGAAAGGCGCGCGACAAGGCCGGCAAGATCGACGGCCGCGGGGTCGAGATTCAACGTCTCATCGGCCGCAGTTTGCGGGCCGTCGTCAACCTCGACAAGCTCGGCGAGCGCACGCTCTGGATCGACTGCGACGTACTCGAAGCCGACGGCGGCACGCGCACCGCGAGCATCACCGGGGCGTTCGTCGCGGTCGTCGATGCCGTCAACTCTATCAAGGGGTTGCTCACCGTGCCCGTGTCCGAAGTGCTGACGGACAGCGTCGCCGCCGTGAGCGTGGGGCTTGTGGGTGGCGAGGAGCGGCTTGATCTGGAGTACGTCGAAGACCGCGACGCGGACGTGGACATGAACCTCGTCATGACCGGCAGCGGGAAGCTCATCGAAGTGCAGGCCGGCGGCGAAGAGGCCACGTTCTCGCGCAAGCAACTCGACGCGCTCGTGGACCTGGGCGAAGCCGGTATCCGGACAATCACGGCG
>CANLGS010000376.1 GCA_947490035.1 Gemmataceae bacterium | reverse complement strand
GCGGATGATCTGCACCTTCTCGGGAATCTTCAGCGCGCACAGCTTCTCGACGGCGAGCGAGAAGCCGAGGTTCATGTTCATGCCCGCGAGGTAGTCCATGCGGTCCGTGTACGGGATGAACTGAATGGGCGTGACGTTCTCGCCGATCTTCTCGGCGCACCGGTGCAGGTAGCCGAGGTGCGGCGTCACTTCCGAGATGACTTCGCCGTCGGTGCGCAGCACGAGCCGCAGCACGCCGTGCGTGCTGGGGTGCTGCGGCCCCATGTTGACGAGCATCTCGTCGGTGCGGACGTCGAACTCGATGACGGTGGGATCGAGAGTCATGACGAAGAGGCTCCGACTGAGTTATGCGTTCAACTTGCGGCGCAGTTCGGCCTCGCGCGAGAGGAGTTCCGACGCCTCGTTCGTCCGGCCGAGCGCTTGGTGAATTTCGGCCGCGAGGTGGAGGCAGTCCGCGAGTGTCGCCAGACCGGCCGTCTCGTAGAGCTTCATCGCCTCTTCCGCCACAGGCAAGGCCTCGCTGTAGTGGCCAGCAGCCATCAAGGCCCGCGCCTGAGCGAGTCTACAGGCCCCCAGAGCTTGTTGCCCGGCGCTCGATGCTCGGGTCGCGGTCTTTTCGCGAAGCCAACTCGGCGCGTGCCGCAGCGTGTCCTCACGCGGCGGCCGAGGGGTGTAATCCACAACGGGATCGATGAATTCAAACAACACGGAGTCGTGACTCTCTGTGCGGTCGTCATCGCCGGAAGGCAGGGGAGTGTTCATGGAATCGCCTCGCGTTCGTAAACTCGCAGCCCGCGCTGAGCGGCCCATTCGCCGTCGAGATACAGGCCGAACTGATACACACCGGGACCGGGGAACGAGAACCGATTGAATCGGAACAGGCATTCGACCAGTTGCAACGGATCAGGAAACCGGACGCGCACGCGGGCACGAGCGTACTCCACGATTCCCTCGTCGCCGAACCAAGTGGCGATCAGTTCCGCTTCGACTTCGCCCGCACCTTCGGTCAGAATCGCAAACACGCAAAACGGCTCGCCGCTTCCGGGGAACGAGTCGATCGGGTGCCCGGTGAACGAACGGATCACCGAGTAATTCCCCGAAGCGGAATCGCGAAGGAAATCGCGGCAGATCGTCAATCCGACAACAATGGGCGGTTGTGTCGCCATCTGAGTACTCCCCACTTTCCACAACGGTTATCATACCCAAAGCACCGACACGATTCACCTTCCGAGAGTCTCTTCCATGTTCACCCTCCTCCTCTTGCTCGCCCCGCCACCGGTCGAGATCGCCCCGCCGCCGCGCCCGGTCGATCCGTTCGCCAAGTGGGAGAAGAACATCGCCTCCATCGAGAAGCGGCTGACCGCGAACCCGCCCAAGCCGGGCGGCGTGTTCTTCGTCGGCTCGTCCAGCATCGTGAAATGGGAAGTCGAGAAGTCGTTCCCGGGCGCCGGGTACATCAACGTCGGGTTCGGCGGCTCCGTCGTCGCGGACAGCACGCACTTCGCGCCGCGCATCCTGACCCCGCACAAGCCGGGCACGGTCGTCTTCTACGCCGGCGACAACGACATCGGCCGCGGCGACAAGCCGGAACAGGTGGCCGACAACTTCAAGGCGTTCGTCACCGTCGTGCGGAAAGACAACCCGAGTTGCCGCGTGCTGTTCATCGCGGTGAAGCCGAGCATCGCCCGGTGGAAGATGTTCGACAAGCAGACGAAGGCGAACGCGCTGGTGAAGGCGTTCTGCGAGAAGGAGAAGGGGCTGGTGTACGTGGACGTGGTGCCGGTGATGCTCGGCGCCGACGGCACGCCGATCCCGGAGCTGTTCGTGAAGGACGGGCTGCACATGGCCCCGAAGGGATACGAGCTGTGGACCGCCGAAGTGAAGAAGGCACTCGCGAAGTGACGCCCCGTACCGGGGCGCCACTTCGCTGGGCTCAGCGGCGGCGGAACAGGAAGCGCCGGGTGCCGGTGGCGACCGGCGCCGGCTGACAGCACGGACCGCTAACCCAAACACCATAGCCCGGGTAAGCGGGATAAACGATCCCGCCCGGCGGCAGGCTTCCGCCCGGCGGCATGGGAGGAGGTGCGACTGGTTGGGGGCCAACTGGCTTCTCCTTGTCCACCCCCTTGTCCACCCCCTTGTCCACCGCCTTCTTCACTGTTTCCGGCACCAAGCGGGCGACGATCCAGGCGTACTGCGCGTCGCGCACGAACGTCAGCGGCTTGCCGTCGAGTTTCAACTCGTCGCCGATGGCGAGTACCACAGTCGCGCCTGACAACAGGTTTTCGGCGTTGTAGATGTCTCGAAGCGTGCGGACATCGGCCTCGGCCTTGGCACGAATGGTCGGGTCGGAAATCTTCATCGTGTCCACCTGCGGAAACTTCAGCGGGTCGCGGCCGAGGCGGTCGATGAGCGTCCGGAAGTCAGCCAGCGTGAGTGTGACGGTCGGAGCGCCGGCCTGGTCCGGGTGGAGGAGCGTCGCGCACGCGAACGCGATGCCGCCCGTGACGGCCACCGCCGGTGAGGCGAGCGGCTTACCGGCCAGTGCCTTTCGGACGGCGGGCAGCAGTTCGTCGTCGCGCACCCGCGCGGCGGCCTCGCCGAACGGTCCCGGTTTCGCCTTCTGCGCCTCGCGCACCCGGTTGGCGAACGACACGCTGCCGAACGACAACCCGAACGTCGTCACGCCGTCGCCGGTCGCGATCCCACCCTTACTGGTGCCGCCGCCGACGTCGATCACCAGCCCGCGGGACCGCTTACCGAGCAGCGCTAACCCCTCGATGGTCAGCCGAGCCTCCTCGCTATCTCCCGACAGGAACGACATCTTCAGTTTTGTCGTCTTCTCGACAGCCTCCGCGAGCACCGCCCGGCTATCCGGGTCGGCGAACGCGGCACTGCCGACGAGCTGGATGTCCGCCCGCTTGACCCCGTATTCGTCGGTGAAGACCTTGACGAACGCGGCCAGGTCGTCAGCGGCGTCGGCCACCTGAGCGGGCACCAACTTGCCGTCTTTCGTGAGCCCCGCGGTCGGGTTGGTGACCTTGGAGAACAGCACACTCACCCCCTTGGCCGGGGCGTCCGGGTCGTACTCCAGAACGACGCCACGGATTCCCTTGCTGCCGGCATCACAACCAGCAACGCGGGTGGGAGCCGCCGCGGCCACCGGGGCGAGCAACGCGGCCACCGCCAACGCCACGTACACTCGGACGGAACAGAGATTGCGCATTGAGTTTGTCTCGTCAGTTAAGGTCGGGAATAGGAACTGCTCATCGGCGGACCGACTTACTTCGGCAATTTGATCCGCTCGGCCTGGACACCGCCGAGTTCGCCCTGTGCCAAGTTTTCGGCGTAGCCGAGGGCCAGAGTGAACTGGCCGTTCTTGATGACGTACAGCTTCTTGTCCGCGTCGCTGTAATTGAGCATCGCGACGGTCTGCTTGAGGAGGGACGCGCCGCACGCGAGTTGTTCGGGGTTGAAGACGCCCTGCAACCGCTGGTATTCGTCCTCCTGCCGCTTGAGTTGCTCTCTCGTCAGGCCACGAACGGCGGGACGGGGCGGGTACACCAGCCGCCCCTCGGCGTTCCGAGTGGTGGTCATGATTTCGAAGAACTTTTTGACGTCGGCCGCTGTCACCTCGACCGGCATAATTTCCAGTTCATCGCCCTTCGACAGCGACTGTTCCGCCTTGCAGACCAGTAGCAGCCCCCACGCCGCTCCGCCGAGCAAGTAGTTGATCTTCCGCCCGTTCAGCCCCGACGCGCCGAGGGCGTAGGCGCCGAGCGGTTCGAGTTGCTTCTTCGTCACCCCGTTCAGGTCGCCGACGATGCGGTTCGGCGCGGTCCAGCCGTCGGCCAGCAGTTTGGGCAGCGCCTTCGTCCCCGGCACCACGTCCCGGAGGCAGCGGAACTGGGGGAGCGCGCTGTCGCCACCGGGATACAGGCAGCCGGCTTTGAGTGTCCCGCTGCCTATGTCGGCGCACGAGTACAACCCGCTGTTGGGGTCGAATCGCTGGAGCCCGAAAATCGTGTACTTTTGCTCCAGGTGCGGCGTCAGGATGGGGATCGGAATGGCGTCCGACAGGATACTATCCCACGCGCCGGGCTTATCCGCCTTCACTGTCTTCTTGATGCCCGCCAGTTTCAGTTCCCACCCCGCCGCCCCGCCACGCCCCAGCGCGCTCCAGATCTCGTGCCGCAGTAACGCCTGTTGGTCCGCCTCCAGCGCATCGAACGCCGAGCTGGCGAAGATGACGATGCGGTTTGGATCGATGCCGTGTTTCTTGACCAGTTCGGCGTGGTACATGCGCGCGACTGCCTCGGCCCCGTCCTTCGTCAGTCCGGACACCAACTTCCCGTCCTTGTTGAGAAGGCCGCCCGACGCCTGGAGATCCCCTGTCGCCACGATCTCGTACTCCACCTTCCCGTTTTTGAGGGCCGCGTTCAAGCAGATGAACTTCACTCCCGACCCGCCGCACTCTATCACCGCGTAGGGCTTTTGATCCGGCTTGGCCTTCGGCTGCGCGGGCGCGGGGTTGGCGATGGACACGATCACGACCAAGGCCGCGAGAAACTTCCGGCACGACATGGGGTCACTCCGTGAAAGATGAAGTCCCGAGGAAGCGGGCGACCCACGCCGACGGCATGCGTCGGATTTCTTACGGCTGCGTTCTGGAAACGATACGCTCTTCGTGTACCCCCAGCCCGGCGCCGTCTGGGCGCAGCGCCTGGAACGAGCCTTTAACGAGCCGAGGGCCTTCCGCGGGCTTCTCAGCGACGACCACCACTCTCGCGTCTGGGACAGGTGCCGGAGCCGGCCTCCCGGCCGGGGTTGCGGGCGGTTCAGTGCCGCCCGCAGCCGCGTCGGGTGCCGCCTTCTGCCCCCGATCGAACCAGCATGCCGCGTGCTCCAACTGGCACTCGCACCAATGCTTAAACGCGATCCCGTGCGGCTTTTCGCGAAGCCAGCCCGGGACGACGACAGTCGCCAGGATTCCCCCGAGCGGGACCAGAAGCAGCCGCAGCAGCCGCAGCACCTTCTTGGGCATGGTTCAAAACGGCCACTTTTTGGGTAACAGCAGGCATCCGCGCGCACCCTGGGCGTGCTCGCTTCGGGAGCGAGTTTGGGGGACCGTTCCGCAGCGGTGCTAATTGTGGGAG
>CANLGS010000375.1 GCA_947490035.1 Gemmataceae bacterium | reverse complement strand
GCGGGTCGCGCCGGTCGCGGCGAGCGCGGCGGGCACGTACTGGTGCAGACGTTCACGCCGGACCACCCGTGCATCACGCTGGCGTCTCACCACAACTACGCGGAGTTCGCGAAGCTCGAACTGGTCCACCGCAAGTTGCACAAGTACCCGCCGTTCGAGCGGATGGCGCGATTGATCGTGCGCAGCGAGAAGGAAGACGCCGCGTGCGCGTTCGCCGACGTGCTCGCGACCGCGTTCAAGGAAGCGATGAAGCGGTCCGCGAACGCGCAGGGGCAGACACCGGTGCGGTTGCTCGGCCCGGCGGAGTGCCCGGTGTTCAGGCTGAACAACTTCTACCGGTTCCATTTCCAACTTCAGTCCGACAGCAGCGCGGTGCTGCACGAAGTCCTGCGCAACGTGCTCGCACTGGCGAAACCGCCGTCGGGCGTCGAGTTCCAAGTGGACATCGACCCGTACAGCATGTTGTGAGTGGTTCGACGCGAGCCGTTCTCGTCCGCGCGTACCCGGTGCGCAGACGAGAACGGCTGTGCGGTCGATCCGGGCGAACTGTGTCCCTACTCACCGTTAGGACGCGTCCCCTGAGTTGCCGCCAGATCCTCGGAAAATCGGACAGAATTGTGCCGCACGCGCCGAAGAATCGGGCGCGTGATCGTTCCGCAACGCGCAACGCGCGAATTTGGAGCAATTGACCGAGGTTTTCGGACTTTTCTGCTCACGTCAGATTTCACTGTTCTAGGGTTGCGCACTGAGAATCGCGTGCCTGGACTGTCCCTTCCAGGCGGCGTTCCCCGGACCAGACGAGTACCCCCCTATGATCGCCCCCCGTAAGACCGGCTGCGGATCCCCCCGCGCCCGACACGGCAGCGTGCTGCCGGTAGTCACCATTCTCCTGGTCATTCTGGTCTGAATGGTCGCGTTCGCCATCGACGTGGGTTACATCGCTCTCGCTCGCACCGAACTCCAGGCCACGGCCGACTCCGGCGACCGGGCGGGCCTCGCCAAACTCTACTCCGGCACCGGCGCGACCCAGGACTTCACCGCGGCGAAGTCCGAGGTGAACAAGTACGTCGGCGGGTCGGCGGGGAACAGGCCGGGCCTGGTCGTCGCGGACGCGGACATCCAGTTCGGCTACTTCGATCGGACCGCCGCGGTCGGCACCCGGTTCAGCACGGACCTCACCAACCGGAGGGCAAACGCCCTGCGCGTGACCCTCCGCCGCGACGGCACGACCAACCCCCGACTGGCCCTGTTCTTCGCCTCCGTCCTGGGAAAGGCAGACAACGACGTGCGGGCCAAGGCGACCGCGTGGATGCCCCCGGCCCTCGGGGTGCTGCCGAACGCGGAGTTGATCCCGTACGTGGCCCAGGTGGACTACTTCAACGCCGTCGCCGGCCTGCCGGCGCGGGCGAGCAACTCGAACGGCTTCGTGAACATCGACAGTAGCGTTTTCACCGACATCTGGACGATCGGCGCGGCGGGCACCGTTCCGACGACCGGCCCCGACGGGGCGAAGGAACTGCTCCTGTTCAGCGGCGGCCAGAACGCGCCGGGCAACTTCGGCTCGATCGACCTCGGCAGCGCCTCCAACGGGACTCCCGAACTGGCCCGGCAGTTACGGTACGGACCCACCCAAGGCGACTTCGACATCCTGGATAACGCCGGCAAACTCGCGTCCGACAACTCCCTCCAGGCGCCGGTGAACTTGGGCGGTGATACCGGCATCAGCAACGGGACGAAGGACGATTGGGCCGCGATCATCGGACAAAATAAGATCATCCCGCTGTACGACACGGTGAGCGGCAACGGGAACAACGCCGCCTACCACATCGTCGGGTTCGCCGGCGTGCGGATCGTGGCCGCCGATCTGCAAGGCAACCCGAAGCGCGTGTGGGTGCAGCCGACGAGCTTCTACTCGAACAAGGTAACGGTCGCCCCGACCGGGTCCAGCGGCATGGTCGGGGTCTACGCCCCGCCCCGACTCGTGATCCCGTAACCAGCCCGACGAACCACAACGCTCAACTACCAGATTAACGAGGTAAACTATGCTCTCCCACTCCACCCGTGGGGCACAGAGACGCCGGGGGGCGGCGACCGTCGAGTTCGCGGTCGTCATCCCCGTCCTCCTCACGTTCATCCTAGGGATCGTCGAGATCGGCCGGTTGGTGATGGTCGCGCAGGTGAACACGAACGCCGCCCGTGAGGCCGCCCGATACGCCGCGCAAGGGGGCGCGGATACCGCGACGGTAGACTCCTATACCCGCACCTACCTGACGGCGGCCGGCATCAACAGCGCCGCGGCCGGTTCTGGCAGTGCTGTCACGATCGCCATCGAGTTCCAGTCCGGATCGGCGTGGACGGCGACGACCGACCCCTCCGCGCTCCCGTCCGGCACCCCGATCCGGGCGACCGTGTCGGCGAACTTCAGCAAACAGTCCTGGCTGCCCACGGAATTCTTCGTCGGGAAGAACCAGCAGGTTCAGGGCGTCTCAATCATGCGAAAGGAGTAACTCGTGCGCGCGTTCACCTTCCTCGGGCGGGTGGCCCGCCGGTTCCTCCGGGGAGAGTCCGGGGCGACGGCCGTCGAGTACGCGGTTCTGGTCGCGTTGGTCGTGTCGGTGTGTGTGGCGGCAGCAGCGGCGTTCAGGGCGCCGGCCGGCAGCGCCTTCGACAACAGCGGCAACACCATCGGCACCTACGCCGACCCGTGAGCGGCTAAGATTCCGTCTCAGATCGCGGAAAACGTGATCCGCCCTCTGGCGGCGCGCCGATGTCGTCGAATACCTTGACGTTACGGTGCCGTGTGGTAATACTCAACCCATCCACACTGCCCATTCCGAGACGGAGGTTTCGCCAGACATGTCCCACATCGTCGCCGCGCCTTGTAACGACTGCAAGTACACCGACTGCTGCGTCGTCTGCCCGGTAGAGTGCTTCTACCAGGACGAGATGATGCTCTACATCGACCCGGAAGACTGCATCGACTGCGAGGCGTGCGTCCCGGAGTGCCCGGTCGAGGCGATCTACTCCGAGCCGAACACGCCGACCCAGTGGAGCAGTTACATCCAACTGAACGTCGAGCGCGCCGCCGCGCTCAAGGCCGCCGGCGGCGACGCCCACATCACCGAGAAGAGTCCCGCCAAGGAAGGGCCGGATTGCAAGAAGAAATAGCCGCTCCGCGGCATCGAAGGTCATAAAGTCGAAGGTCGTAAAGTCGAACCCTTCGGAAGGGGTTGCGCTCCGCGCCGCCCTCCGGTTGGTATTCTGACTTTACGACGTTCGACTTTACGACTTTCGACGGGACAAGATGACTGGTATCCTGCTCATCCAGCTCGGTACGCCGGACGCGCCGACCGCGGCCGCGCTCAAGCCCTACCTCCGCCAGTTCCTCTCCGACCCGCGCGTGATCGAGAACCAGGGGTGGAAGTGGAAGTTCATCCTGAACGTCCTCATCCTCCGCAGCCGGCCGGCGGCGTCGGCCGAGAAGTACGCCCGCGTCTGGGACGCGGTCACCGGGTCGCCGCTGATGCACTACACCGTTCGCCAGACCGAACTGCTGAAGGCGCAGTTCCCGAACAACCCGGTGCGGTTCGGCATGATCGTCGGGAACCCGCCGCTGCGCCGCACCATCGAGGAAATGGTCGCGAGCGGCGTCGATAAGATCATCTCGCTGCCGATGTTCCCGCAGTACTCCGCGACCTCGTTCGCCAGCGCGACCGACGCGCTGTTCACCGCGCTGAAGACGCTGCGCCGCGTGCCGGCGGTGCGTGTCGTGCCGCCGTACTACGACCGCCCCGGCTACCTCGACGCGCTCGAAGCGGTCGTCCGCGACGACCTCGCGAAACTGCCGTGGGAGCCGGAACACTTCGTCGTCAGCTTCCACGGCATCCCGCAGAAGTACTCGCAGGCCGGCGACCCCTACGCGACCCACGTCGTCCGTACCACGCAGGCGCTCGTGAAGCGCATGGGCTGGCCGCGAAGCAAGTGGACGCAAACGTATCAGTCGCGCTTCGGGCGCAGCGAGTGGCTGAAGCCGTACACGGACGACGTGCTGGCGAACCTCGCGAAGCGCGGGGTGAAGCGCGTCTACGTGCCACTGCCCGGGTTCACGTCGGACTGTCTGGAAACGATCGACGAGATCGGCAACGAGAGCCGCGAAGTGTTCGAGCACGCGGGCGGCGAACACCTCAAGGCCGGCACCTGCTTGAACGACCATCCCAAATGGATCGAAGGCATGGCCCGCATTGTGCGCGACGAAGGCATGGGGTGGTTGTGATTCTGGTCGCCTTGCCGAGGCGGGCGGCAAGCGGTTTTGGGCAGGTGCCGCTTGCCGAGCGGCACGGGCGAACCCGCGTGCGCACGATCCGAACGCCCGTGAAGTGGTCCGAGTTGGGCAGCCGTGCCGCTCGGCAAGCGGCACCTACCCAAACTCCCGCCGCGTACAATTCCATATCCACCCTCTCCGCCTCACGCGAGGTTCCACATGGACGCGTTCATCCTGTCCGCGGTGCGCACGCCGATCGGCAAGTTCCTCGGCGGCCTGTCCGAACTGCCCGCGCCGAAGCTCGGTGCGGTCGCCATCGCGGAAGCACTGAAGCGCGCGAACGTGAGGCCGGAGCAAGTCGAAGACGTCATCATGGGCAACGTGGTGCAGGCCGGTGTGGGGCAAGCGCCCGCGCGGCAGGCGGCGCTGCTCGCGGGATTGCCAGACACGGTGCCCGCGCACACGACGAACATGGTCTGCGGGTCCGGGCTGAAAGTGGTGATGCTCGCGGCCCAGAGCATCCGCGCCGGCGACGCGAACCTCGTCGTGGCCGGCGGCATGGAGAGCATGAGCCGCGCGCCGTTCCTGCTTCAAGGCGTTCGACAGGGCTACAAGTACGGCGACCAGAAGACCGCCGACGCGCTCATCAACGACGGGCTGTGGTGCCCGTTCGAGAACTGGCCGATGGGCGACGCGGCGGAACACATCGCGACCAAGTGCGACGTGTCGCGCGCCGATCAGGACCGGTTCTCGGCCCAGAGCCACCAGCGCGCCGCAGCGGCGTGGGCCGGCGGCGCGTTCGCGGACGAAGTCGTGCCGGTCACGTTCCCGCAAGGCGGCAAGAAGCCGATTCCGCCCGTCGAAAAGGACGAGGGCATTCGCGCCGACACAACGG
>CANLGS010000374.1 GCA_947490035.1 Gemmataceae bacterium | reverse complement strand
CGTTCATGGTGTTCGCGGAACAGCCGTCGGCCGTGCTGCAAGAGGCGCTCGGGTTGCTCGCGCAGGGGAAGTCGGGCGAGGCCGAAGCAGTGGTCAAGAAGGCCGCGATGACGGCCGCGATGACGGCCAAGGCGGCGCACGGGTCCGGGTCGCAGCCGCTCGCGTCGGCATACGGCGACATCGCGAAATTGCACCTGCGCATGGGCGAGTTTCAGAAGGCCGCCGTCGAGTTCCAGCACGCCAGCAAGGGGCCGCTGCCGCCCGACGCGCCGGCCCGCCGCGAGCGGCTCGGGTTCATGTACGGGTTCGCCGAGGCGCTCGTCGCGCTGACCAAGTACGACGAAGCCGAGAAGGTACTGCGGCAGTGCGTGACGTTCGCCAAGACGCTGCACGGGCCGACTTCGGCCGTCGCCGCGGTCGCCACCGTCCCGCTCGCGGACGCACTACTGAAGGCCGGCAAACCGGCCGACGCGATGCAGGTGGCGCAAGACGCCTACGACGCGCTCTGGCGGCTGGGCGACGCGCTCATCACGGACATCATCCCGGTGCGGGCCGAGGCGCTGAAGGCCGCCGGCAAGCCGGACAACCCGTTCACCGACCTCGCCGACCTGCCCGACGGGATGGTGAACCTGGCGGTCGCGGGGGTCATCGCCCGCGCGCCGGGCGGCGACCCGGTTCACGTCCGCGCGGTCCTCGCGGACCTGCTCACGTTCGCCGACAAGAAGTACGGCGACGGCCACGCGGTGACGTGCGACGCGCTGGCCGCGGTCGCGCACCACGAGACGCGGCAGGGCGCGAAGGCCGACCCGACCGTGCGGAAAGCCGCAGTTCGCCGCGCGGTGTGGTCGTACATCGTCCGCCGGATGAAGGGCGACCTGCTCGCGAACCTGGAGATCGGGTTCGAGGCGGACGGCGCGCTGCACCTCGTCCCGCACCTCCGCCGCGAGCCGAACGCGGGCGAGACCGCGCAGCTCGAAGCCCTCCTCACGCAGGCCGTGGACGATTTGTATTCGCGCTCCGCGACGAAAGCGTGATGTATTCTGTAGGTGCCGCTTGCCGAGCGGCACGGCTGCCCAACTCGTGTCGTTTCGGTGTGTCCGTGTTGCTCGCACGCGGGCTATCCCGTACCGCTCGGCAAGCGGCACCTACCGAGGCTCCCATGCGCTTCGCTCTCTCCGTCGTCGCGGCCGTCGCCTTCACGGCGCTCGCGTCCGCCCAAGACCCGAAGGCGCCGGCGCCGCGGCGCGCTGTTCGTTCACGTCGGCGGCTACCTGTACATGAACCCGCTCACGCACGCGGCGCCTGGCGGCGCGGACCGCACGCGCGCCGCGGCCGACCGCTTCGCGGCCGGGTTCCGCGTTCCCACCGCGAAGGACAACGACCAGCTCTTCGTCCTCGCCGACACCCTCGCGACCGACGCGCGCATGCCCACGAAGGACGCCCTCGCGAAGGCCGTTGACGGCTTCTGCGCCACGACCCGCCCGCAGGACCGCGTGGTGATCTACTTCGGGGCGCACGCCGTCGAGAAGGGCGGCAAGGCGTACCTCGTGCCCATCGACGGCGACCCGGACGCGCCGGACACGCTGCTGCCGGTCGCGGACGTGTACGAGAAGTTGAAGGAACTGAAGGCGGCGCAGAAGGTGGTGGTGTGGGACGTGTGCCGGTTCAACCCGGAGCGGGTCCGGGCGCGGCGCGATTCGGGGCCGATGACGGACGCGCTGTTCAAGGCGCTGAAGGCCGCGCCCGAGGGCGTGCAGGTGCTGGTGAGTTGTTCCCCCGGCGAGCGGGCGCTGGAGTACTACACGCCGAGCGGCCCGACCGCGATGTTCCCCGGCAGCGCCTACCTCGACGCGCTGCGCCAGGCCGCGACCGACGCCACGGCGAAGGCCGCGCCGGGCGACGCCATCCCGGTCGAGGCGATCCACAAGGCCGCGAGCATGACCGTCGCGGCGTTGAGTAAGCAGACACCCGCAAGCGCGGGCGCACTGCCGAAGCAACCGGCCGAGTACGACCCGAAGGCCGCGCCCGCGAAGCGGTTCGACTGGCCGATCCTTCCCAAGAGCGCGCAGTACGCCGACGTGAAGGCGATCCTCGACGACCTCGCGCTGCCGCCCCTACTCGAAGACGACGCCGGCGTTATCGAGCGACTGCTGTTCACCGAGGCCGGGCTGAAGGGGTACGCGGCCGACGTTTCGGCCGACGACATTCTCAAGAACACGGCCAAGTACCCGCTGCGGGTCGCGACGCTGCACGCGCTCCAGACGGTGCGGGCCTCGTGGCCGATTAGCCTCAAGGAGGGCAAGGGCGTGACCACCCTGCCCTCGCCGGTCACGGAGAAGTTCAAGAAGACGATCAGCGACGCCCAACTGCCGCTGGCGGAGACACTCCTGAAACTGGAGGCCGTGCTGGACTCGCTCCAGGCCGCGGCCGGCAGCCGGGCGAAGGAGACGAAGCGGTGGCAGGCGCACTACGACTACACCCTGGCCGAACTGCGGCTGCGACTGGCCGTACTCAACGAGTACAACCTGGTTCTCGCCCGCGTGCGCACCGACACGCTTCCCAACCTGACCACCGGCACGCCCGGCTGGCGACTCGCCCCGGCGCCGACGCTGCTCTCGCGCCGGGAGGTGAAGGACATGTTGGTCGCGGCGCAGGAGGGCTTCGCGAAGGTGGCGGCCGACCACAAGGGGACGCCGTGGGAGGCGCTGGCGAAGCGGTCGCGGGCGCTGGTGCCCGGCCTCCACTGGGAGTCGATGCCCGCGCCGAAGCCCGACGCGAAGTGACGACGCGAGTGCCTTCCGCTCTCCCTTGTTGTGAGAGCGGAAGGCACTCGCGGCCGGGTCGGGACTCTTCGTTTTCACTCCGGCACGGTCAGCACTTTGATCTTCGGGTCGCCCTCGCACATCGGGATCACCGCCACCAGCAGCGTCTGCGTGTGCTTCTCCTTCATGTGGGCTTCCAGTCCCGGAATGCCCTTGAAGCTCTCGTACATGACGTACGTGGTCGCGTCGTCCGGGTCGCGGTTCAGGTAGTACGCCACGCACCCCGGCTCCTTCCGCGTCGCGGTCAGGCACGGGCCGAACGCCTCCTCGAACTTCTTCTCGTTGCCCGCCTTCACCTTGAACGTCACCAGAATCGCGAACGTCTTCTTCTCGTCCTTCAGCTTCCCCCGGATCATCTTGACGACCGGGTTCTCTTCGTCGGCCGCGCTGGTCGGGGTGTTGGCGACGAGCAACAGCGCGAGCGGGGCCGCGAGCAGCAGTCCGCGAAACATGAGTGAACCTCCATGGTGTTGAAATGGGCGGAGCTATCGAACCACATCGCGAAGGAGATTGCACGCGGAAAACTGCGGTTGCTGGCACACAACCCGGCCGGCTGACGCCGGCGGTTCGACCCACACTTGTCGAACCGCCGGCGTCAGCCGGCCGGGTGGCCTTGCTCCCCGCGCCCGCTTGCGTCACAATCTCCCCGCCCCACCGCCGGGAAGGAACCCATGCGCGCACTCAACATCGCGGTTCTGGACGAAGAACTGCCGTTCCCGCTCAGGTCGGGGAAACGGATACGCACCTTCAACTTGCTCGCGCGCCTCGCGGCGCGCCACAAAGTGACAGTGCTCTGCCACCGGAACCCGGACCGCGACGAAGCGCTCGACGCGGAGGATGCGTTCCGCGCCGCGGGCATTGACACCGTCGTCGTGGACCGCGCCGTGCCGCCGAAGTCCGGACCGGGCTTCTACGCGCGGCTCGCGGGGAACCTGCTCTCGCCCCTGCCCTACTCCGTTGCCACGCACACCAGCCCCATGCTCGCGGACGCCGTTCGCACCTTCAGCGCCGAGAACGCGATCGATGTGTGGCACTGCGAATGGACGCCCTACGCTCAGGTGCTGCGCGACGCGCTCGGTTCGCGACTCGAAACGTCGCGGTGGAGCGTGATGGCGCACAACGTCGAATCGCTCATCTGGCGGCGCTACGCCGAAACCGCCGACAACCCGCTCAAGCGGTTGTACATCCGCGAGCAACTGCGCAAGTTCGAGCGGTTCGAGCGCTGGGCCTATTCCCAGGCGACCGCCGCCATCGCCGTCAGTCGGGAAGACGCCGCCCTCATGCGAACCAACTTCGCGGCGACGCGTGTGAAGGTTGTCGAGAACGGCGTCGATGTGGACTACTTCAAACCGCAGCGCGACGTGGAGCGGAACCCGGCGCAGATGCTGTTCATGGGAAGTCTCGACTGGCGCCCCAATCAGGACGCCGCGAACCTCCTGCTCAACGAACTGCTTCCCGCGGTTCGCACGCAGATTCCGAGCGCGACGGCGGTTCTCGTCGGCCGCCGGCCGCCGGACTGGTTGCGCGAACTGGTCGCGGCGACGCCCGGCGCGGAACTTCACGCCGACGTGCCCGAGGTGCGGCCGTTCCTCGCGCGCTGCGGGTTTCTCACGGTGCCGCTGCGCATCGGCGGCGGCTCCAGACTCAAAATCCTCGAAGCGCTCGCGGCCGGAACGCCGGTCGTCAGCACGCGAGTGGGCGCCGAAGGTTTGGAACTCACTCCGACCCGCGACCTGATCGTCGCAAACACGCAAGAAGAAATGGTGAGCGCGACGCTCGACGCGATCCGCCGCCCGGACGAGTTGCGGGACACCGCCGAGAGCGGGCGCCGGCAGGTGCTGGAACGCTACTCGTGGGAACTGCTGGCGGAGCGGCTCGACGGCGTGTGGAACGCGGTCGCCCGCGAACCGGCTCTGGTCCAGGTATAATGTGGTCCGGTCACTCCGTGACCGGTCTTGTTTTGTGGCACAGACATTCCTGTCTGTGCGCTTTGCAGTTCCAGCCGCACAGACAGGAATGTCTGTGCCACAAAAGAAGACCGGAGAACCGGTCACGGAGTGACCGGACTACGTCAGCGCCGAGTGTCACGCGAATGTAACATTCACGTTCTGTAGAACGACTGTCGGGCTTCCCTCGTCAGTAGGGTGACTCTCTCGCCGTCTCCGCTCAGAGACGGCCATCTTCCCTCAATCCAAGGTTTCAACGCCATGTTCAACGTGAAGTGGTTGCTGTGGGGCGTTCCGGTGGCGGGCGCGGTGGTCGCGGGCGTCGGCATGGACCGGTGGCTCGGCGCCGCGGGCGAAGCCAAGCAAGACCTGAAGCCGGCCACCACGCTGCCGAT
>CANLGS010000373.1 GCA_947490035.1 Gemmataceae bacterium | reverse complement strand
CCTTCGAGGTCGGGCGGCAGCGACTCGTTCATCAGGAAGCCGAGCGTGCCCGCGTTCAGGCCCAGGAACGGGAGCCGCAGCCGCCAGTGGTCGCGGATCGCTTGCAGCATCGTGCCGTCGCCGCCCAGTACCAGGACGTGCGTCGGGTCGCTCGATTCGTACTTGCGGAACGGCTCCGCGAACCTCAGCGCCTTCTCGCTTTTGTCGGCGGGCACGATCTTCAACCGCAGGTCGGTGAGGCGCACGCGTGTCTCGCGCGGCGCGGACATGCCGGTGAACAACTTGTACCGGCGGATGTACTCCTCCACGGCGTCGCTCACGTCCGGTTTCGACTTGCCGCCCTGGAACACGCGGAGCCGGATGTCGTCGGTGGAAACGCGCCCGTCGGACGCGATCAGTTGGCACGTCGGCGGCAGGTCGGCCGGGTCCGGCGGCGCGGACGACGGGTGCAGCACGGCGAACCGGCAGTTGGTCCACGCGTCCCCGCCCAGTTCCCATTTCGTGTGAATGGCGGACTCGCCAGCACGCCCGCCGGTGACGAACTCCGCCGGGACGACGTGCCACACCTCGCCGCGGGTCGCGAGCAGGTCGTCGAACGAGTAGTGCGGGGTGAACACGGCGTCGTCGAGGTCGGACAGATCGACGGTCACGCCGGGCAGGTCGCGGAACGCGAGGTCGGCCATCACCGCGCGGTGGATGGGCTTGGCGTGTTCGATCTCCGGGCTGTCGTACCGCGGCCCGGCCGGGCGGACGATGACCTCGTCGAACCCGTGCCCGCGGAGGGCCATCGCGGCGCGCCGGTGGTAGATGGTGGGCGGGTCGAAGCTGCCGGTGAACACCGCGACCTTGCGCCCCGGTCTGGCCCGCGCCGCCTCGCGTTCGGCCGCGCCGAGCTTCGCCGCTTGCGCCACGACGGCCGCCGCCGCGTCGATCAGCGGGAACGCGAGCAGCGCGCCCAGACCTTCGGACGCGGGCGGGGGACTCACGCCCTTCGCCGACGGCAGCGCGGCCGGGGCGCGGCCGACACGCCGCTCCACCGCCTTCGCCTCAGTGCCGGGGTACAGGCGCTCCGCGACGTACAACCCGGCGAGCGCGACCTCGCCATCGACCAGCACCGTGAGGCCGAGTTCGACCGCCTTCGCGATGAACCCGGCGACGGCCGCCACGTCCGTTCCGCCCACCGCCGCGAACGCGCTGATGGGGTCGTCGGACCGCTCGTTCAGCGCCAGCACGCGCGCCGCGGCAATCGCGCTCTCGGCGCCGAGCGCGTCGGCGGCCACTAACTTCATGCCGTCGTCGCGTGCTTGTTCCGCTTCGCTCTGACCGACGATGAACGCGGCGCGGAACTCGTCGGCCGTCAGCGAGGGCTGGTGGTTGAAGTCGCGCGAGCCGGGGCGCACCTTGCGCGAGCGGTAGCGCACCGACTCCGACAGCGCGTCGGCGCGCGACCCGACATCGACCAGCACGAAGTCGGTGTGCGTGGTCTTCGCGAGGACGGCGGTCGCGGAGCCGCCGTCGGCGGCGTGGTGGATGGCGGCCCCGATGGCGCTCTCGGCGTCCGGCCCGTGGTCGGCCGCGAACACCACCAGCCGCCGCGGGGCCGCGACCGGCTTGAGCGTCTGCTGGACCAAGCACAACTGCTCGGCGAGGTGCTGGAGTTCGCCCAACCCGCCGGGCGGGATCGCCAGCGCCGCGAGGTGCGCGTGAATCTCGGCCTGTGTGAGGTTCGCCATGAAGGGCACCCGGAGACGTGAAAGCGACCCGGCTGATTGTACCCGCGGCGCCGCGGTAGGGTACAATCCGTCTACGCGAACGCTCCACCGCGAGTCGCGGCTACACGAGGAACACCCATGTCCAGCCCCGCGCCCGACCTGCCGCCGATCAAGGAATTCAAGTCGCAGCAGTACGAGTTCAGCGACGAACACAACCGCGAGATTTCCGCCCTCGCGGACGCGATGCGCGTCACCTCCAGCCTCATGCTGTTGGTCGGGCTGGCGTTCGCGGTGCTGGCCGCGCTGACCGTCACGCAGGTGGTGAACTCCGGCGGCAACTACGGCCCGGCGCTCGGCCTGTGTGCCGCGGCGCTGTTGTGCCTGTGCGTCGGCTTCTGGACCGGCGGGGCGGCCACGTCGTTCCGCAAGGTGGTGGAAACGAAGAACGAGGACGTGTGGCACCTGATGAACGCGCTCGGCGCGCTGCGCGCGATGTACGGCCTGCTCCGCACGCTGATCTTCGGCGCGCTGGTGCTGACGGTGATCGGGTTAGGGCTGGTGGGCTTCGCGCTGATGGGGAAGTGATGCGGGCCGCGGTTTTCCGTGGTCCGGTCACGGAGTGACCGGACCACACCAACTCACTCCGCCTTCGGCTTCTCGTCGTCTTTCTTCTCTTCGGCCGGCGGTTTGGTGGTGCCGAGCGCCTTGTTCACGGTGTCGAGCAGGCGCTCCATCGCGAACGGCTTGCGGATGTAGTCGATGACGCCGAGGTACTCCGCGTACACCTTGTGCCGGCTGCCCTCGTTGGCCGTCACCATGATGATCGGCGGGGCGTCGCCTTTGTCCTTGAAGTGTTCCAACACCGGGTAGCCGCCCATGCGCGGCATCATCATGTCGAGGATGACGAGGTCGGGGCGGGCGTTGTAGATCGCCTGTTTGCCCTGGTGCCCGTCGTGGGCCTGGATCACCTTGAAGCCCTGGCGCTCCAGCACCGCGCGCATGGCTTCCACCAGTTCGCGGTCGTCGTCCACCACCAGGATCAGCTTTTGCTCGGCCATGTCCGGCCCTCGTCGTTCGCGGTGCGGGCACACGTAACAATACCAACTGCGCCGCGCGGTCACAAGAAGTAGAGGCGAAGAGAGGAAGAGAGGAAGAGCCGCAGATGACGCAGACGGACGCAGATAAGACTGGAGAGAGGAATTTGTTTTGAAAACAATTCGGCCTCTTGGTCCTGATCTGCGTCCGTCTGCGTCATCTGCGGCTCTTCCTCTCTTCGCGCCCGGCTCAACCCTACCGCCCTTCCAACGCGGCCGGCGGGCGGGTACAACTTACCTTCACATTCGCTCCACCTTACGTCCGCCGCGTGCGGCGACTTCCGATACCGTGGGGAACACCACCCGATGACAGCCCGGTTTACAGTGCTCGCCAGCGGCAGCGGCGGGAACGCCAGCCTGCTCGAACTCGACGGCTTCGGCCTGCTCATCGACTGCGGCCTGCACCCGCGGTTCCTCACCGCCCGGCTCCAGGCGGTCGGCGCGACGTGGGACCGCATCTCCGCCGTCGTCCTCACGCACACGCACACCGACCACTGGAAGGACGCGACTCTCGCTGAACTGCGCGCGAAGCGCATCCCGATGTACGCCCACCCCAAACACTTCGCGTACATGGAGCGGGCCGCGTCCTTCAGTGCGTTCAACGCCGCCGGGCTGACGCGCGAGTACAGCGACGGCCGCGCCATCGAACTGACGAAAACCCTCACCTGCCTCCCCATTCGCGTGTCGCACGACTCCGTGCCGACCTACGGGTTCCGCGTCGATCGCACGGACGGCGAACCCGGCCCCGCGTGGTCGATCGGGTACGCGGCCGACCTCGGGTGTGGCTCGCCGGAGTTGATCTCCGCGTTCACGGGCGTGGACGTTTTGGCGCTGGAGTACAACCACGACGAACTGATGGAACGGAGCAGTTCGCGGCCCCGGTTCCTCGTTGATCGCGTGCTCGGCGACATGGGCCACCTGTCGAACCAGCAGGCGGCGGAACTGACCGCGACCATCGCGGGTCGGAGTGGCGAGGGGTTCCCGGCGCACCTCGTTCAACTGCACTTGAGTAAGGACTGCAACAAGCCGGAACTCGCGGCGGTGGCCGGGCGCGAGGCGCTGGTCGGGCTGAACCCGGCGACGCAGGTCATCACCGCGAAGCAGGACGTGACCGCGAAGACGATTCACCTGTCGCGCCGCCCCGACGCCGCGAACCGCGCCGCGGCGCGCGTCAAGCGCGCCGCGCCGAAGCGCGCCACCGCGCAGCCGTCGCTGCCCGGCTTCGATGGTGAGTGGTGACTCTTGGCGAGCGGGGGGCGTAAGCCCCCTGATGC
Organism: Gemmataceae bacterium; assembly: GCA_947490035.1. Classification (GTDB taxonomy): domain Bacteria; phylum Planctomycetota; class Planctomycetia; order Gemmatales; family Gemmataceae; genus Gemmata. Next base: position 1,098 of record CANLGS010000373.1, on the reverse strand, counting down.
TTTCCAGAGCCACTTGTTTGGCAGAGCATCAGGGGGCTTACGCCCCCCGCTCGCCTTCAAACAGGACTGGTAACCTGTTCCGGTTGCGCCGGCCGCGCGCCGCATCTTCCCTTCCGCGTAACCCCTTCGCCCTGCACGTCGCGCCGTCCCCGCGTCGAAGTTTCGCGGTATCGAATCACGTTCGTCCGCACGGAGGCGGGACCATGAAGCGGTTTTACATCGCGGCGGTGGCGGGGTTGTGCGCGGTCGGCTCGGCCGGCGCCCAGGAGGGCGCGCTGGCGCCGACGGTGCCGGTCGTCCCGCCGCCGGTGTTGCAGAACGGGAGCCTGGTCGCGCCGGCCGGCGGCGCGTGGGGCACGAGCGGGCCGCGCCTGTTCGCGCGCACGACGTGGTCGCCGGTCCGCAGCCCGGTCGTCGCGGGCGACATGGGCTACACCGCGCCCGCGGCGGGTTACGCGGTGCCGCCGCTGCCGCCCGGCGTGGGCACCGCGACCGGCGCGCCCGGCGCGTGCGGCCCGGCCGGGTGCGGGCACGCGCGCGGCGGAATGAGTTGGGACCGACTGAAGGCGTGGCTGTGCTACCACCCGTCGAAGACCGAACTGCCGAGGATGCAGCCGGCCCCCTACGTCACCTCGACCCAGGGGCTGTTCAGTTGCACGTCCGGTGCGGGGTGCGGGTCGGGGTACAGCGCGTTCGGTTCGGCCGGTCCGCAGCAGCCGCCGTTCGCCGCGCCCCCGCCGCCGATGATGACGCTGCCGGGCGGCGCCGGCGCGGTGGTGATGCCGCCGCGCGGCACGCAGGGTTTGATCCAGCCGACGTGGCAGGGCCGCACGACCCCCGCGCCGACCGACCCCGGCGTCGCGGGCTACCGGTTCGCGCAGCCGGGGCCGGTCGTGAACACCGGCTACCGGTCGGGCCAGAAGTAGAGGGCGCGGAGAGAGACAAGGAGAAGGGGAGACAAGGAGAAGGGGAGACAAGGAGAAGGGGAGACAAGACAAAGCCATGACGCTCCTTGTCTCCTTGTCTCCTTGTCTCCTTGTCTCCTTGTCTCCTTGTCTCCTTGTCTCCTTGTCTCCTTGTCTCCTTGTCTCCTTGTCT